>CAZPZE010000074.1:0-1504 GCA_964590625.1 uncultured Solibacteraceae bacterium | reverse complement strand
CGAAACCAAACATGACACTGATTCAACACGTGTTATTCTGATCCGGTGTTTTTCCCGTAGCTTTTCCGGAACTCCATACGTCGAAATATGCAAACCTTTACGCGCCACAATGTTGCGCGAGCGCTGCACATGGAGGATGATTGCGACGGGTATACACTACTCGATGCCTCGTCCTGGCGTGACCGGCGGCTCGCAAGCGGAACATAAAATCAATGTTCGAACTGCTCTTTAAATATCCGCCGGCGATATTCTCCAAAGGCAAGCTGGTCCTCCTCGCTCCGTGGCCCTTCTGGACCTTCCTCGTCGCCCTGCTCATCGCCGCCGGCGTGATCGTCTGGTTTCTCCGCGAACGCCGTAACGCCCTCAGCACCATGCGCCTCGTGGCCATCGGTCTCGCCCAGACCGCCATGATCGCCATCGTCTTATTCATGCTCTGGCACCCCGCCATGAGCGTCGCGCGCCTTCGTCCCCAGCAGAACGTCGTCGCCGTCATGGTCGATGATTCCCGCAGCATGGGCATGGTCGATTCCGGCAACTCGAAGAGCCGCCTGCAGAATGCCGAGGACCTGCTCAACGGCACACTCCTCCCCGATCTCGAAAAGAAATTTCAGGTCCGCCTCTACCGTTTCGGACGCGACGCCTCCCGCATCGAAACCGCGTCCGATCACGTCGACGGCCTCGCCCCGTCCGACGAAGCCACGCGCATCGGCGACAGCCTCAAACACATCGCCTCTGAAGCCAGCACCATGCCGCTCGGCGCTGTGGTTCTCTTAACCGATGGCGGCGATAACACCGGCGGCGTCGATCGCGAAACGCTTTCGCAGATCCGCCAACTCCACCTCCCCATCCACACCGTCGGATTCGGCCCCGACCATCTCAGTAAAGACATTGAAGTCATGGACGTCGACGTTCCCGCCCGCGTCCTCGCCAACTCCCGCGTCAGCGCCCGCGTCAATTTCCGCCAGCACGGTCTCGAAGGCCAGAAGATCAACCTCATGGTTCGTGAGAACGGTCACCCGCTCGCGAAGCAGGAAATCACCCTCAAGCCCGAAGTCGATCAGTCGGAGACCGTGATGTTTAACGCCGGTCCGGCGGGCGCTCACAGCTTCCAGATCGGAATCGATCCGGTTCCTGGCGAACAGAACGCTCTCAACAACTACCGGGTCCGGCTCGTCAATATCTCGGATAAGAAGCGCCGCGTCTTCTTCTTCGACGGCGAGCCCCAGTGGGAATACAAGTTCATCCGGCGCGCTCTCGAAGACGATCCCGCCATCGAAGTGGTCAGCATTGTACGCACCACCGAAAACAAGATGTACCGCCAGGGAATCGCCAACTCCAAAGAGCTGGAAGGCGGCTTTCCGGATAAGCCCGAAGATCTCTTCGCCTATGACGGCTTCATCATGGGCAGCGAAGAAGCCAGCTACTTCTCGCCTGCTCAGCAGGCCGCCATTCGCGATTTTGCCGATCGCCGCGGCGGCGGTGTGCTCTTCCTCGCCGGCCGTTT
>CAZPZE010000073.1:0-6435 GCA_964590625.1 uncultured Solibacteraceae bacterium | reverse complement strand
CGCTCGATATCACGATTGCGTATCCGGGGCCGAAGCCGGGGCTCGATCGTTTGTTCGACACGCTGCCGATTGTGCCGGCGACGATGGCGAAGCTGCCGGCATCGGCGGGACCGTTTTATTACAGCGATTACCGGCCGGGCGAGTACGTGATGCTCGCGCGCAATCCGAATTACTGGAAGCACGATTCGAGCGGGAAGCAGTTGCCGTATCTCGATTCGGTGCGGGTGGCGATTCAGGGCAATCACGATGTGGAAGTTGAGAAGTTTCTGCGGGGCGAGCAGGACATTGTCGAGAAACTGGAGCCCACGAGCTTCGATCGCGTGGAGAAGGCGATGCCGGGCGCGGCGAAGTCGCTGGGGCCGTCGATGAATTCCGAATCGATGTGGTTCAACGAATCGCCTGGCGGGCCGCTGCCGGAATGGAAGCGGAAATGGTTCCAGTCGGCGGCGTTCCGGCATGCGGTGAGTCTGGCGATCAATCGCGAAGATATTGCGCGGGTTGTGTTCGGAGGGCGGGCGCATCCTTCGGCAGGGCCGGTTTCGCCTGCGAATAAATTCTGGTTCAATGCATCGCTGAAGCCACTGCCGTACGATCCGACGGCGGCGATGAAGGCGCTGACGAGCGAAGGTTTTGTGCAGAAGAGCGGCGGGCTGTTCGACAGCGGCGGGCATCCGGTGGAGTTTTCGCTGATCACGAACGGCGGGAATGCGCCGCGTGAGCACATGGCGCCGCTGATTCAGGCGGATCTCGCGCGGCTTGGGATGAAGGTGAACGTGGTGACGCTCGATTTCAATTCGCTGGTGGACCGGATCGTGAAATCGTTCAACTACGAAGCGGTGCTGCTTTCGATGAACATCGAGACCGATCCGATGGAAGTGCTGAACGTGTGGATGAGCTCGGGCGATCATCATGCGTGGAATCTGCTGGAGAAGACGCCGGCGACGCCGTGGGAAGCGCGGATCGATGAGCTCGAAAAGATTCAGGCGACATCCGGCTCGCGCGAAGTGCGGAAGAAGGCGTTCGATGAAGTGCAGAAGATCGCGGAAGAGCAGGAGCCGATTATTTACCTGGTGAATCCGGATGCGCTCTGCGCCATTGCCCCTGCTCTGAAAGGCACGCAGCCGACGGTGGCGCCGCCTTCGGTATGGTGGAATGTCGAATGGTTGCGCTTTGAGTGAATCGCCTGGGGTCCTCGAATTCCGGATATCGGCGCGCTACGGGGCGCGCGAGGTGCTGCATGATGTTTCGTGCAGGATCGCGGCGGGTGAGATTGTTTCGCTGGTGGGGCTGAGCGGATCGGGGAAAAGCACGCTGGCGCTTTCGCTGCTGCGATTGCTGCATTACCGGGGCGGTGAGGTCGCGGGGAGTATCCGGCTGGAAGGGCGGGAACTCGTGGGGCTTTCGGCGGGCGAGATGCGCGGAGTGCTGGGGCGGCGGATTGGCTATGTGCCGCAGAGCCCGGCGGCGGCGCTGAACGAGAAGCTTCGGGTGGAGACGCTGCTGGAGGAGACGTGGCGCGCGCATGGTTCGGGAATGCCGCCAGCGGATTTTTTCGGGCGGCTGCTCGAGAGCGTGCAGTTGCCGGTGAGCGGCGAGTTTCTGCGGCAGCGGGCGGGGCAATTGAGTACGGGGCAGGGGCAGCGGTTGCTGATCGCGCTGGCGATTCTGCATAAGCCTGTGCTGCTGATCGCGGATGAGCCGACGAGCGCGCTTGATGCGATTACGCAGGCGAGTGTGCTGCGATTATTCCGGGAACTGAATCAGCGGGACGGGACGAGCGTGCTGTTTATCTCGCATGATTTGCTTTCGGTGGCGGCGATCAGTCATCGGGTGGAGATTCTGCATCAGGGGCGGATTGTGGAATCGGGGCCGCCGGGGGAATTGTTTCGGAATCCGCGGGAGGAGTTTACGAAGCGGCTGGTGGCGGCGATGCCGGTTGCGCCGGGATAAGAGCGATTGGTTGTGGGATCTCGGACGTGCGCGTCGGCCGGAAGGCCGACGGCTGAAGCCATGCCCCACGATGAGATAGCGGCGGGGTTGAAGGGGGAGTGGGTTAGTTGGTTCTGCGGGTGGCAGTGGCGAGGGCTTCGAGCGAACCGGAGGGTTCGCGGCGGCAGCCGGCCAGGGCTTCGACGCAGTCGGAGTCGAGGGCTTTCGGGGATTCGCGGCGCAGGATATCGAAGACGGCTTCTTCGGGCATGGCGTCGCGATAGGGGCGGCGCGCGGCGAGCGCATCGTACATGTCGGCAACGGCCAGGATGCGGGATTGCACGTTCATCTGGTCGGCGCCCCAGCCGCGGAAGTAGCCCGAACCATCGAGCTTCTCGTGGTGCGCGGCGGCGACGTCGCTCAATTCGCCGAAGCCCGGAATACGGCGGAGGATTTCGAGCGTGTAGCCGGGGTGCTCCTTCACGACTCCCCATTCGTCTTTCGTGAGCGGGCCGGGCTTTTCGAGAATCGTGTTCGGCACGCTGAGCTTGCCGATATCGTGCAGAAGCGCGGCGCGGCGGATAAAGGCGATTTCGCCGTCCGGCATGCCGAGATTCTTCGCGATGCCGACAGCGGCTTCCGCGACGCCGTTCGAATGCCGGTAGGTGAACGGCGATTTGGCATCGATCACTTCGGCGAAGGCGAAGCAGATGTTGTCGAGCATTGCCTCCGTCATGGTGATTTCGCGCTCGCGCGGTTCGAGCACGGCGGCCTGCTGCATGAGGTCCGGGCGATCGAGCCCGCTCCAGAGCGCGCTGCGCTGGTGGAGAGAGGCCGCGGCGTGGACAAGCGAGGGATCGAACCAGCGCGACGAACGCTTCTTCGCGGCGGCGATCGCGGCTTCCGCGCCATGGCCTCCGTAGAAGACGGCCAGCGTCTGAGCGAGGCTCATGATGCGCGAGAGGATGGGGATTTCTTCGCCGCGGAGACCATCGGGATAGCCGCCGCCATCCCAGTGTTCATCGAGATAGAAGATGGCATTGGCGACGGCTTCGGGGAAGCCCATGCGGCGCGCGATGGAAGAGCCGCGCTCGCAGCGAATGTTCACGAGGACGCGCGAATTGATGTGGCGATTCGCCGTGACGCTGATCAGGGTGCGCAGGCGCTCGAGAAACGGCGCGTTGGTGGCGACGTGGTCGATCGCATAGCGCAGGCTTTCCCAGGCGAGGCGGGTCCAGTCTTTGTCTTTAACGTCGCGCTTGGCGCGGATCTCATCGGCGTTGATGATGTGGAAGAGCCTGGAGGCGTTGCTGCTGCAGCCGGCATCCTTGAGGAGGAGCGCGTAATAGAGATCGGAGCGCGCATCCACCGGAAGGCCGATTTCGCCGGCGAGGCGCATGCCGAGGATGCAGCTTCGCAGCGAGTGTCCGGGCGCCTGGCCTTCGGTCAGATCGAGCGCGAAGGAGAGGGCGGAGATCACCTCGGAGGTGCGCACGACGGGCGCGGTTTCCGCGACGGTTTTTGTGGGACAGGGACCCATCACAATCCCTCCATATCGGCGAATTTCGGGAATTTCGAATGAGAATCCTGTAATAATTTGGCTGACAAATATACCTGGGCAATTGCTGCACAATCCCGATTGTTTTCTTATGGGTAGAGCCCCTTGTCTGGCTTCGGGCGATATCGTACTGGTACTAAAGTTCCCTCTTATTCACTCTCGTCAGTCGCGATTCTCAAATCGATTTTTGGGAGTAGTGAAGCGATCGCGATGCGACGGTGCGGGTGTCGGGCGATGGCTTCGCCGGGCTCCACGATTTCGCGGCGCCTGATGCGATTTGGAATCTTCATGTATAACGCGGATCAAAACGGTCCGGGTTGTCTGGTACAATCAAGTTGCAACTGATTTGCCGGTATGATCACCACGTTCGTCATCACTCTGCGCGAAGGCGTGGAGGCTGCGCTTGTCATCGCCATTGCGGTCGCTTACGTGAAACGAATCGGGCGGCTCGATCTTCTTCCGGCGATCTATCGTGCGCTTCTAACTGCCGTAGCTGCAAGCTTTATCGGGGCGTGGGGGCTGGCGAAGATCGGCATTTCGAGCGACGCGTATGAGGGATGGGTGCTGCTCGTCAGCGCTTTGTTTGTGGGCTCCATGGTGGTTTGGATGAACCGCCATGGGAAGCACATGAAATCCGAAATTGAAACTGGTTTGCAAAAAGGCAGCGGCGAAGGGGCCGGAGCGTGGGGAGTTTTCTGGTTTGTCTTCCTGATGATCTTCCGCGAAGGTGTGGAAACCGTCACGATGCTGGCGGCGCTGCGGCTGGATACTTCGGGCGTGATGGCGGCGGTGGGCGCGGTGCTGGGGATTGTGTTGGCCGTGCTGTTCGGAGTGAGTTTCGTGCGCGGGACGATCCGGGTCAATCTGAAGCAATTCTTCCGGGTGACGACCGTGATCCTGATGGTGGTGGTCGCGCAGTTAACGATTACCGGACTGCATGAGCTTTCCGAAAGTCAGGTGCTGCCGAGCAGCAGCCGTGAGATGGCGGTCATCGGACCGGTGGTGAAGAACGACGTGTTCTTCTTTATTACCGTTCTGGCGCTGGCGGCGGCGATGGTGCTGTTCGAATCGCGCGCGCGGCGCAGCCCGAAAGGCGAAGACCTGCAGGGAGCGGCCCGGCGCAAGGCGCTGTGGACCGCGCGGCGGGAGCGCTTCTGGATGGTGACGTCGTGCGCGGCATCGTGCGTGTTCATCATGCTGATCACGGCGGAATTCGTTTATGCGCGCGCGCAGACCACGCTTTCGACGCCGAAGCAGGTGACGTTCAAGAACGGCGCGGTGCGGATTCCGGCGGACGATGTGAGCGACGGCAATCTCCATCGTTTTGTAGTGGACGATCAGGGATCGCACGTGCGGTTTATCGTGATCGAGAAGCCGGATAAGACGCTCGCGACCGCGTTCGATGCGTGCGAGATCTGCGGCACGCAGGGCTACTACCAGCAGGGCACGGAAGTGATCTGCCGGAATTGCGCGTCCGACATCGTGATTTCGAGCATCGGGACGCATGGCGGGTGCAATCCGATTCCGCTGGAATCGCGCGTGGATGGCGGCACGCTCGTGATCGCGCAGCCTGCGTTCGAGCGGGGCGTTAAGATGTTCCGGGAACAGTAGACGGCTATGATCGTTCGCTTCGTCCGGGATTCCATTCATCGTTCGCCGAAACGCAAGGCGCTGATTATTGCGGCGGTGGCGCTGGGGACGTCGGTCGCGACGGCGATGCTGGGCGTGATGCTCTCGATCGGCGACAAGATGAATCGGGAGCTGCGGCAGGCGGGCGCGAACATCGTGGTGACGTCGAGCGCGGCTTCGCTGACGGGTGGTGTGGGCGGGATTACCGCGGGCACCGCGGGCGCGGCGAATGAAATTCAGGAATCGCTGATTCCGAACATTCACCATATTTTCTGGGCGCTGAGTATTACGGGAGTTTCGCCTTCGCTCGCGGCCCAGGATGGGGCGCGGCCGGTTGTGGGCGTGCAGTTTGCCGATCTGCGGGCGATGAATCCTTCGTGGCAGGTGCAGGGGGCATGGGCGGATGGCGGGGATTCCTGCATGGCGGGTGAAGGGATCGCGCGGCGCAACGGATGGCGCGCAGGGCAGACGATCCCGGTGTTCGGGGAAAGCTGCCGGATCGCGGGCGTGATTTCATCCGGCGATGCGACGGACGATCATGTGCTGCTGCCGCTCTCGCGGCTGCAGGGGCTGGTGCATAAGCTGGGCGTGGTGGATCGAATCGATGTGGCGGCGCTGACGAAGCCGGAAGATGATTTCGCGCGCAAAGATCCGAAGACGATGACGCCGAAGGAATTCGAGAAGTGGAGCTGCACGAATTATGTGAGTTCGATCGCGCGGCAGATTCAGGACGCGATGCCGGGGACGCAGGCGCGGCCGGTGCGGCGGGTGGCGGATTCCGAGGGGCGCGTGCTGGACAAGATCAGCGGGCTGATGGGGCTGATTACGCTGGCGGCGCTGCTTTCAGCGGCCTTAAGCGTGTGGAGTCTGACGGCGACGACGATGATGGAGCGGCGCGGTGAAATCGCGATCATGCAGGCGATTGGCGGGGCGCGGTGGCTGATCGCGACTCTGCTCGGTTCGGAGATTGCGCTGATTGGACTGGTGGGCGGAATCGTCGGGGCGTTGACGGGCGTGTGGCTGGCGCGGGTAGTGGGACAGTCGGTGTTCCATGACGCGATTGAGATTTCGCCGGTGCTGCCGTTCCTGATCATGCTGGCTGCGGTGCTGGTGTCGCTGGCTGGCGCTGCGCAACCACTGCGGCGCGCGCTGCGGCTGGAGCCGGCGGTGATTCTGCGGGAGGGCGTGTAAGGCGTGCGCTCCACGTTCTTTTTGCGGTTCAGTCTGAGCGCGCTGCGCTATCGGCGGCAGCGGTTGCTGCTTGCGTTCGGAGCGCTGGCGGTCGCGGCGGCGCTGGCGACGGTGCTGTTCGGGATTTA
>CAZPZE010000072.1:0-1992 GCA_964590625.1 uncultured Solibacteraceae bacterium | reverse complement strand
CTTCAACAGCATGCTGAAGGCGAAGGACGAAGCGTTTCTCATCAGCTTCGGGGCGGATTCGGATTTGCTGCAGGACGTCACGGGTAGTCCGCGTCTGCTGCAGCAGGGGCTGCAGAGGCTGAAGCTGAACACGGGGTATTCGGGGCCGACGGCGGGGCCGGTGCCGACGATGAATCATCAGGCGGGCACGGTGCTGTATGACGCGGTGTATCTGGGGTCGCACGACATGCTGGCGCAGGAGAGCGGGCGCAAGGCGCTCATCCTGATTACCGATGGCGAGGACGAAGGCAGCAAGCTCGGGATCAAAGACGCGATTGAAGCGGCGCAGAAGGCGGACGTGATCATCTACGGGATTCTCTATGTGGACCGCGGATTTTACGGTGGATTCAACATCGGCTACTCGGGCGAAGGCGCGCTGAAGCAGATGGCGGAAGAAACCGGCGGCCGCGTGTTCCGGGTCAGCGGGAAGGAAACGCTGCCAAAAATTTTCGATGAAATCCAGCAGGAGATGCGGACGCAGTATCTGCTCGGATATACGCCGACCAACGATAAAAAAGACGGAACGTTCCGCAAGATCGATCTGCGCACGCACGAAAAAGATCAGAAGGTTCAGGTGCGCAAGGGCTATTACGCGCTGGCCGAGAAATACGGCTCCAACTAGTCTAGTGCTGATGCCGCTTCAGCGTCAGCTCAGGCGCGACCAAAGTCGCGGGTCCGCTGGCGTCGCGTAGTCCATTCGCTTCAGGGAGAACACAAGCAGGTAAGGTCGGACCAATATGCTCCGAAACCCCTTATTTTAAAGGGGAAAACGCATCCCCACCCTCGACAACCAGTCTCGCGCTGCTATATGATTTTCAGTGCGCGGGGCACCGCCGGACGATCCAACGCTCGGGGTGCGCGGCGGCTGAGAGTTTGTTGCGCGGCGGAATCGCGGCTCGACTTCGATCAGCGGCGCGCGCAGAAATGAGGGTGGCTGTTCGAATGAAAAAAGCACTGCCGATTGCCATTGCGGCCGGGGTTGCGGGGGCGCTGTTTCTGAGCGCGGACTGGTCGAGCTCAAGCGGAAACGCGCAGCGCGACGGCTGGTTAAGAAGCGAAGATCAGCTCTCGCGGGAGAGCGCAGCGAAGGGCCAGATCAAGCTTCTCTATTCGTATAAGGTCGATCCAAAGCCACAGCGGATGGGAACGCCGGTGATGCTGACGAACATCATCAGCTGGAAGGGATTCAAGTCGCTCGCGTTTGTGGCCGGGGCGTCGGACGTTTACTCGATCGACTATTCGACAGGTAAGCCTTACTTCAAGACATCGCTGGGTTCCGCCGGATCGGCAGGGACGGCGCTGTGTCCGGGCGGGATTACATCGGGGGTGACGATGCCGGGCGGGAGCACGAGCGTCGCGCGTAATCCTCCGCCGCTACCTCCTCCCGGCGCGGCTGGACGCGGACGCGGCGCTGAACTTGTACCTCCGGGCGGACGGGGCGGATCGGGACGCGGCCGCGGCCCTGGTGGTCCTGGCGGTCCCGGTGGTGGACGCGGCGGTGGAGGCATTGGTCCGAATGTCTGGGTGGTCGGGCCCGATGGTTCGCTCGAGACGCTGCGTCAGCAGGATGGCGATAACAAGGCGACCGCTCCGGTCAAATTTGTCCCGGCGAATTCGCGTGTGAGCGATCTGATGATGGATCGCGGCGTGATCTACGCGGCGACCGAAAACGACTGCGGCGGGAATCCGAACGCGCTCTATGCGGTGGATCTGACGTCGCCGGACAAGAAGGTGGTGTCGTTCCCGACGAACGGAAGCGGCTTTGCGGGATCGGCCGGCGTTGCGGCGAGCACGGACGGCAGCACGGTTTACGGGCTGATCGCGGATGGGCAGGGATCGCTGGCCGGCAAATACAACAACACGGTAGTGGCGCTGAACGCGAAGGATCTGGCGGCGAACGATTACTTCACTCCATCAGGCGCGGCTGCGGCGGTGAAGAAGGGCGCGGAAGTT
>CAZPZE010000071.1:0-5402 GCA_964590625.1 uncultured Solibacteraceae bacterium | reverse complement strand
ATGCGAGGCTGTAGAGAACGTCGGCGTTATTGGGCTGTTCGCGGCGGGCCGTTTCGAGCACGTCGCGCGCACGGTCGTAATGACCGGCGTAGAGCGCGACCACGCCAAGATCGTAGAGAACCTTGAAATTCGAAGGCTCGGCGGCGTGTGCGTGCGTGAGAAACGTTTCCGCCTGATCGTATTTGCCGGACTGCGCGAGCGTCCAGCCGATCGCCTCGGAGGCATCTCCCTGGTTTTCGGTCGCGGCGGAAAGGCGCGCGAACAGCGCATTGGCCTCGGTCTGTTTTCCCGGAATCGAATCGAGCGCGACCAGACGCGCGACGGCGACTTCCGGCATTTGCTGCTGGGCAGCCGCGATGTGGGCAAGGTAAGTCAGGGCACCCTGAAAATCCTTCTGACGGAGCGCTGCCTGCGCGAACTGCAGATTGGCGAAGCGGTCCGAAGGATCGAGGGCGAGCGCGCGCTGCAGCGTGTCGCGAGCGCCCCGGGGATCGCCCGCCATCAGGAGGTGCTGGCCGTATCGCGCGAGGATTGTCGCCGAACGCGGCGCGGCGGCGATGGCGCGCTTGTGGAGCGCGTCCGCCTCGGTGAGTTTCTTCTGGCCGTCAAGAGCCGTGGCGAGCAGGCTCATGGTTTCCGCGGACGTCGGATGGAGCTTGAGATTTTCCCGCAGGAGCTTTTCGGCCTGAGGGAAATCCTCGCGCAGGATAGCGGCGTTGGCGTCTTTCAGCGGATCGGGCGCGGCGGCTGGAAACGCTGCCGGAAGCGATAACAAAGCGGCGAAAACAGCCAGGCGGATTGCTCGCATTCCACGTCGATTATAACGGTCAGGCAGCGATCCCTTTGTTATCCTCAACGTGAATGACGCGCCGGGAATTACTGTCACTATCCGCTCTGGCGCTTCCCGCGGCGCGGTCCGCCCAGGGTCAATACCGCTCGATGGCTTCGGCCGGAGTGAAAGCGGCGCCGCGCAGCAAGCCTTCCGGGATTCCGTACAACGCGCAGTTCGTAAACGTCGCAAAACAGGCGGGTCTGACCGCTCCCGTGATCTACGGCGACGAAGGTCATGTCGATTACATTCTGAGCGCGATGGGATGCGGGGCGGCGTTTATCGATTACGACAATGACGGCTGGCAGGACCTCGTGGTCCTCACGGGCAAGCGGCAAACCGGGCCAACGCCGCCGGATGCGACCATCCGGCTTTATCACAACAACCGGGACGGCACGTTCAAAGACGTGACGGCGGAATCGGGTCTGGGGCGGAGCGTGTGGGCGGTCGGTGTGACGGTCGGCGATTACGATAACGACGGCCGCGACGACCTGTTCATCACGTGCATGGGGCAGAACATCCTGTTCCACAACGAGGGGAACGGAAAGTTCAAAGATGTGACCGAAAGCGCGGGCCTGCTGCATCCGGGCAGCCGGTATGGGACGGGCTGCACGTGGGTCGATTACGATCGCGACGGGAAGCTCGATCTCTTCATCGGCCATTACCTCGAGTACGACGAAAAGAAAATTCCGATTCGCGGGAAAGAGGCATCCTGCAACCGGAAGGGTGTGCCGGTGTTCTGCGGTCCGGGCGGCGTGCAGCAGGAGGCATACCGGCTGTATCACAACAATGGCGACGGCACGTTCACGGATGTGAGCGATAAATCGGGCGTGTCGAAAGTGAAGCCGGGATATCCGTTGGGAGTTTCGGCGGCGGATTTCGATTACGACGGCTGGCCCGACATCTACGTGGCGTGCGATACCTCGCCCGCGCTGCTGTTCCGCAATAATCAGGACGGCACGTTCACCGAACGCGGCCTGCAGGCGGGCGTGATGTACAACGAGGACGGCCGCGAGCAGGGCGGGATGGGACTGGGAATCGGCGATTACGACAACGACGGCGTGCTCGACATCTTCAAGACCCATTTCAGCGACGATACGAATGTGCTCTATCACGGCAATATCCGGGGCCACTTCGTGGATGTGACGACGCGCGCGGGTCTGGCGGTGGAGACGCGATTTGTGGGCTGGGGCGCGTGCATCGAAGACTTCGATAACGATGGGCTGCCTGATCTGTTCTATACGACCGGCATGGTGTATCCCGAGGCGGAGAAGAACGAGCCCGGCGCGCCGTACAAGACGCCGAGCGTGCTGTTCCGCAACCTGGGGAACGGGAAGTTTGAAGAGCTGTTCGAGGAAGCCGGGCCGGCGATGCTCGAAGCGCATTCGAGCCGCGGGCTGGCGTTCGGCGACTTCGACAACGACGGCGATCTGGACATCCTGATCATCAATCTGAACGAACCGCCGTCGCTGTTTCGCAACGACATCAAGGGCACGAATCACTGGCTGAAGGTGCTGCTCGTCGGGGTGCAATCGAATCGCAGCGCGATCGGCGCAACGGTCTGGGCGACGTTCGGCGGCAAGCGGCAGGCGAAGGCGGTGATGGCGCAGTCGTCTTATCTTTCGGCCAATGACCGGCGGCTGCATTTCGGGCTGGGGGAAGAGAAGACCGCGACGATCGAGATCCGCTGGCCGAACGGCGGGGAAGAGAAGATCGAGAATGTCGCGGCGGACCAGTTGGTGGTGATCGAAGAAGGCAAAGGCGTGGTCCGGAGTGAGAAGTTCAAAAAGTCATGACGCGGCGTGAAGTACTGGCGCTCTCCGCGCTGGCTGTCCCGGCGGCAAAGGGGCAGGTAAGCCGCGGCATGGCGTCGCGGAACGTGAAGCCGATGCCGCGCGAGAAGCCTTCCGGCATTCCGTATCACGCGCGGTTTACGAACGTGGCGGAGCAGGCGGGGTTGAAGGCTCCGGTGGTTTACGGCGATGAGGGGCACGCCGATTACATCCAGGAATCGATCGGCTGCGGTGTTGCGTTCCTTGATTACGACAATGACGGCTGGCAGGACATTGTGGTGCTCACCGGCCGCCGCCGCACGGGGCCAACGCCGGCGGATGCGACGATCCGGCTCTATCGAAACAAGCGCGACGGCACGTTCGAGGATGTGACGGCGCAATCCGGCCTGGGGCGCAGCGTTTGGGCGACCGGCATCACGGTCGGCGATTACGACAACGACGGCTTCGACGATATCTTCATCACCTGTTACGGTCAGAACATTCTGTTCCACAACGACGGGAACGGCAAGTTTCGCGATGTGACGAAGGATGCCGGGCTCCTGGTGGAGGGGACGCATTTCGGGTCGGGCTGCACATGGGTGGATTACAACCGCGATGGGCATCTGGATCTTTTTGTCGGGCACTATGTGGTGTTTGACAAGGACAAGATCAAACCGCGCGGGAAGGATCCTTCGTGCACGTTCAAGGGCGCGGCAGTGTATTGCGGGCCGATGGGGCTGCCGCGGGAAGGCTGCCGGCTCTACCGGAATAACGGCGACGGCACGTTCACCGATGTGAGCGAAAGCGCGGGAATTCTGAAGGCGGATCCGAGCTACGCGCTGACGGCCGTTGCGGCGGATTTCGATGGCGACGGCTGGCCGGATATCTACGTCGCGTGCGACAGCTCGCCAAGCCTGCTTTACGTGAACAACCACGACGGCACGTTCACCGAGAAAGCGCTTCTGAGCGGGCTGGCGCTGAACGAAGATGGGCGCGAGCAGGCCGGGATGGGACTGGGGATCGGCGACTACGACACCGACGGGCAGCTCGACATCTTCAAGACTCACTTCAGCTCGGATACGAATGCGCTTTACAACAACCGCGGCCATGGGGTTTTTCGCGATGTGACGAATGTGGCGCGGCTGGGAGTGGAGACGCGGTTCGTGGGGTGGGGCGCGGCGATGCTCGATTTCGATAACGACGGGCTGCCGGATCTCTTCTACGTGACTGGCATGGTGTCACCCGAATTAGACAGTGCCCTGCCGGATACGCCCTACCGGACGCCGCCGGTTTTGTTCCGCAATCTGGGCGGGGGAAAGTTCGAAGAGCTGCTCGGCGGTCCGGGGCCGGCGATGGAAGAACCGCATTCAAGCCGAGGGGCGGCGTTCGGGGACTTCGACAACGACGGCGACGTGGACATCCTGGTGATGAACATGAACGAACCGCCGTCGCTGCTGCGGAACGATGTGAACGGCGGCGGCAACTGGATCAAAGTTCTGCTGGAAGGGACGAAGTCGAACCGGAGCGCGATCGGCGCCCGGGTCGTGGTGACTTACGGGGAACACAAACAGGCTCAGGCGGTTATGGCGCAGTCGTCCTACCTTTCGGTGAATGACCGGAGGCTGCATTTTGGCCTTGGACAGGAGACGAAAGCGCGGGTGGAAGTGCACTGGCCGGGGGGCGATGTGGAAACGGTTGAACCAATTGAATCCAATCGTCTTATCGTCATCCGCGAAGGTAAGGGAATCGTGCGGACGTCGAGTTTCGCCAGTCGAACCCGGTAAATTCCACAGGTGGCGACCGCAACAAGGCGTCGCGATGGCCGTAAAGCCTTTCGTAACAGCAGGGCTTAAGAAGGCTTAGTCCAGATTTCGCCACTCTCTCCCGGAAACACAGTATGGGTTTCCGATATCAAACTGCTATAAACTTCCAAACTGTATAAGTGGAACCGGTTCCCGATTTATCGAGAACCGTTTAGGCTTTTGGCCTTACACAGGGGAAAGGGGTAATTCAACGATGAGACTTAGAGGTATCGCAGTCTCAATATCCATGTTGATATTGGGATGCGCGGCCATGTTCGGCCAGACGCAGACGAGCTCGATTCTCGGCACTGTCGTCGACCCCGCAGGTGCGGTAGTTCCGCAGGCTGCGGTCACCATTACCAATCAGGGAACCGCGGCTGTCAACAACGTAACGTCTGACAACAACGGTCTGTTCCGTGTCACGAACATTTTTGCCGGCATATACAGCGTGAAAGTCAACGCCAAGGGGTTCAAAGCCTATGAGGTGCATGACATCACACTGGGCGCGGGCGACACGCGCGATCTCGGTAAGATCGCGCTGCAACTCGGCCAGGCGACTGAATCGATCAACGTCACGGCTGAAACAGCGGCGGTGCAGACGGCGACCAGCGAAAAGGCCGGACTGCTCAGCACGCAGGACGATCTGAACGTCGTGGCAATCAAGGGCCGCGACATGATGAGCTACATGAAGCTGCTGCCGGGCGTGGTGGATACCAGCACCGGCCGTGACGCTTCGGGCGGCTCGATTATGGGCGGTCTGAGCTTCAGCGGCAACACGGGCCTTATCGGCTACTCGGTGGACGGCGCGACCGATATGGATACAGGCTGCGCGAGCTGTTTCGCGCACTTCGAGCCCAATATCGACGCGATCTCGGAAGTGAAGGTGCTGACCTCCAATTTCGCGGCGGAATACGGGCGCAATTCCGGCGCGTCGATTTCGGTCTCGACCAAGAGCGGCACGCAGCAGTTCCACGGTTCCGGCTGGTGGACGCACCGCCA
>CAZPZE010000070.1:0-2773 GCA_964590625.1 uncultured Solibacteraceae bacterium | reverse complement strand
TGCGCGACGTTCTCTTCCCCAGCATCAGCTTCCTGCCGCCGGACCGCTACACCGGCAGCGGTGAAGTTCGCCGCGTCGGAGACCGCATCGCGCAGGGCATGGACATTACAGCCGCCACGCAGGACTCCACGAAGACCGGCGGCATGGCGGAATCCAACATGGAAGCCGACCGGGATGAGGACTTCAACACCCGTTACGGCAGCTTCCGCGGATCGCAGATGGCGATTGAGCGAGTGAAGCCGATCCCGCGGGATGTCGCTCATCCCGATCTCGCCGGCATGATCGAAAAAGCGGATGTAGCGACCTCAGGACAGGCGGTCGACTACCTCATCCGCCGCTTCATGAGCGTCGCGCCGGATGACGCCACCCGCAAACGCCTGACCGATTTTCTGACAAAGCAGCTCGGCACCGCGAATATCGCCGAAGCTCGAACTTACATGGAACAGCCGCTCCGGCTCACGCTTCACCTGATCATGAGCCAGCCTGAGTACCAGTTGAACTAAAGGGAGCAAATTGTCATGAGCAGAACCCGTTTCACATTTCCGAACGCCAGCCGGCGCGATCTTCTCAAAGCCGCGATGTTCGGCATCGGAGTGAGCGCGGCGTCGAGACCCAGCCCACTGTTCGCCCAGGCCGCTGCCGCCCTCGAGGCGCAGGGCTCGAACAACGGCAGGATTCTGGTGATTCTCGAACTTTCCGGCGGCAACGACGGTCTCAATACGCTCGTCCCCTGGGGCGACGATGCCTACTACAAGCACCGGCCCAAGCTCGGCATCCCCGCCAAAGAAGTGCTGAAAATCGACGACCACTTCGGTTTCAGCGGCGGCATGGTTGGGTTCCAGAAACTGTACAAAGACGGAAACATCGCCATCGTCCATGGGTGCGGTTATGACAATCCGTCGTTCTCGCATTTCACCTCGATGGCGTACTGGCACACCGCCGCGCCCAACAGCGGCGAAGAGTACGGCTGGTTTGGACGTCTGGCGGACTCTATGGATCCCCGCAACACGCCAAACTTCCTCGTGAACATCGGCGCATCGCAGTCGCTCGCCGTACGCAGCCGGATTCATACCCCGGTCGTGTTTGACGATCCGAATCGCTTCTCGCAGGAGAAGTTCGCCGAAGAGACCCCAGTGCTTGATGCGCCGTTCACCACGGCGAAGGCGGATAATCCGACGCGCCAGTATCTGCTCGATGCCGCCCGCAGCGCCCGTGATGCTTCGGCGCTCGTGCGAGAGGCCTGGTCGAAATACCATTCGCCGATTGATTACGGCATCGTGCCGCTCGATCTCCCGAAAGTCGCCGCGCTGATCCAGGCGAAGATGCCGGCACGGCTCTACTACACGTCGTACCGCAACAACGCGTTCGACACGCACGTCTTCCAGGGCGATCTCCATAAGCGCCTGCTGACGTACGCGTCGGACTCCGTCGCCGCCTTCATGAAGGATATGGAGCGCATCGGCCGCGCCGATGACGTGGTCGTCATGATCTTCTCCGAATTCGGCCGCCGCGTGCCGGAGAACGTCAACCTCGGGACCGACCACGGTACGGCCAACCTGATGTTCGTCGTCGGCAAGCAGGTGAAGGGCGGACACTACGGAACGCCTTCCAGCCTCACGAAGCTCGACGCCGGCGACAACCTGATCTACTCGACCGATTTCCGCCGTGTCTACGCAACCATGATCTCGAACTGGCTCGGCCTCAGGGACACGAAGAGCGTGCTCAAAGCCGATTTCGAGACGTTCCCGCTCTTCCGCGGCAACCAGGCCTAGCTGGATGTGGGGCAGGTTGATAACCTGCCGGCCGATTGTCAATCATGATCGGCAATCGGCATTAGAAGATCAGCTTCATCCCGAACTGAATCTGCCGTGATGTCGTCGCGGTATCCCTGATCAGACCCGCGGTGGGGCTGATCGAGGTGCCGGCGAATACTGTCGGGCTGGGCGGCCCGAAGTTCGTGCGGTTGAGCGCGTTGAATGCCTCGGCGCGGACCTGCAGGCTCGTGCGATCCGTCAGCGAAATATTCTTGAACAGCGAAAGATCCGCCGTCGCCATTCCCGGGCCGGAGAAAACGCCGCGCCCTTCATTCCCCCAGGTCCCGATCGTCGGCAGACTGAATGCATGCGGGTCGAACCACTGATTCGGATTGCCGAGGACCACCGGTCCGGAGAACGACGGGTTCACATTCGGCCGGTCCGGATTGCGGATATCACCGTCACCCGAACGGTTCGAGCCGACGACCGGGGTAAACGGGAAGCCGCTCAGCAGCGTCACGATGCCGTTGACCTGCCATCCGCCAAGGAACTTTTCGGCGACCGGACTCATGCTGTTCAGCCACATCTGGTTGTGCCCGAAGGGGAGTTGGTAGCGGAACGAGCCGGTCACCTGCTGCGGTGGATTCAGCGCGGAGGGACCCCAGTCTCGGCTCGGATCGCGCGGATCCATCACCATCTGCGGCTGATTGTTCGATTGCGCGATGGTGAGACCTGAATTCATATCGAGATTCTTCGACCACGTGTAATTCGCCCGCAGTTCGAGCCCGCGCTTGAGGCGCCGTGTCACATCCACCTGCAGCGCGTTGTAGCGATTGTTGCCCTCCGTGTACCAGAAGAAGCCCGCGGCCAGGTTTGGATTCGGCCGCGTGCCAAGCGGAATATACTGCTGACCCTGCGTCACCGTGCCTTTGTTGACTCCGGGCGTGCCGCCGCTCACGCAGGTGGTGCTGGCGCAGATCTGCGGCGCGATCGTGTTTGGGTCGACGCTCAGCAGCCCG
>CAZPZE010000069.1:0-2429 GCA_964590625.1 uncultured Solibacteraceae bacterium | reverse complement strand
CACGTGCCGCCAGCCAACGTGGATACGATTTTCATCTACTCCTGGCTGGTTTCGGTGCTCACGGGGAATCGGAACATCATCCGGCTTTCGCCGCGCGCGGCCGAGCAGACGGTGATCATCTGCCGGATCTTCAATGAAGCGATGGCGAATGCGCCGGAGAGCTTGCGGCGCAATACGGTGATGCTGCGCTACGGGCATGAACGCGAGATCACGCAGGCGATTTCGGTGCGCGTGGATGTGCGAATTCTCTGGGGCGGCGATGCGTCGGTGAATGCGCTGCGGTCCATTCCGCTGCCGCCGCATGCGAAGGAACTGACGTTTTCGGACCGGTTCTCGTTTGCAGTGATCCGGGCGGGACGGTATCTCGAAAGCGACCCGGCGCGGCGTAAGCAACTGGCCGGCGATTTTTTCAACGACGTGTTCTGGTTCGATCAGATGGCGTGTTCGTCGCCTCGGCTGCTCGTGTGGGTGGGGGCGCCGGAAGAATCGAACGCTGCGAGCCAGGATTTTCTGAAGTTGGTGCAGGCGCACGCGCAGCAGTGGGCCTATCGCGTGCAGCCGCAAACGCGGCTCAACCGGTTTTCATTTGCCTGCCGTGCGGTACTGGATCAGCGCGCGACCGGTTATCGCGATCTCGGCGAGTTCGTGCTGCTGGATGTGAACACGGCGCATGACTTAGAGCGTGAGCACTGCGGCGGCGGGCTGCTCTTCCAGACACACATGGATGCGCTCACCGGGCTGGAGCCGTTGATCTCGCGGCGCGATCAGACGATGACGTATTTCGGCTTCGATACGCCGGAGCTGACCGATTTCGCGATGCGGCTGAGCGGCATCGACCGCATTGTACCCGTGGGGCAGGCGCTGAACTTCAACCGATTCTGGGACGGCTACGATCTGCTGCAGGAGTTGACCCGCCATGTCAGCATCGGCTGAGCCGCGGTCGCGGTTTCGCCGCATTGAAGCGCCGACGCTGGAAGAATTCCGGGAAGCCGCGCAGGTTTGCTACACGCGGTGGCCGTACATGCGAGAACTCGACAGCGAGGCGCGGTTCCGCGCATTCCAGCAGCTTCGCGTTGAGCTGTGCACGCTGCTGGATGCAAGCGGCGCGATGCAGTGCGTGGGATATCTGGTGCCTTCGTCGATTGAAGTCGGCGACGAAACGCTGACCTGGTATTACATGTTTCAGGTGGCGTCACGGCCGGATGCGGCGGGGGCGGGATCGCTGCTGGTGCGGCAGATTATGAAGTGGTACCCGGCGATTTTCGGAATGGGGATCACGCCGGACGCCGAGAAGCTCTATCACGCATTCCAGTGGCAGCAGTATTCGGGATTCTGGCGCGGCGTGCATCCGCTGAATA
This sequence comes from uncultured Solibacteraceae bacterium, assembly GCA_964590625.1. GTDB lineage: Bacteria > Acidobacteriota > Terriglobia > Bryobacterales > Bryobacteraceae > BOG-234. The sequence continues at coordinate 1,071 of CAZPZE010000069.1, read as the reverse complement.
TCCGGCGGTTCGTAAAGGATTACGGGAGCCGCATCGCGAGCGAAGGCAAACGGCAGTTGTTGAGTTCGACGGCGGGGCTGGGGAACTTCGCGGGATCGATTGCGGAAGCTTTGTGCAGCCTGGGGTCCATTGCGGGAGCGTGGAAGCCGGATTCCGGTAAAGGCGCGGTGGTGAAGACGTATCTGGATCTGGTGGGCGCGGGCGATGTTCATGCGGCGGATGTCGGCGGAACGGCGCGGCTGCTCACTCCGATAGAGACCGGCTCACTGCGGCAGCATGCGGCGGTCTGGCGTGCGCTGCGGCGCCGCGGCGCGCGTCTTTGTGAAGTGTTGCTGTATTCGGAAGAAGACCGCTCGCACGCGTGGCGGAAAGGCTACATTCCGATTCCGCTGCAGGTATGGTGCTGGGATAAACAAGGAATTCTCTCGCGCGCGATTCCGGCGCTGCGGCAGCGCGGCTTCACGTTCTTCGATACTGATAAGGTGATATGACAGCCGTGACGAACATCTTCTCGGTGGATCTGGAAGATTGGTTCTGCGTGCAGAATCTGAACGGCATCATTCCGCGCGATCAGTGGGAGAAATGCGAATCGCGCGTCGAACGCAACACGATGGTGCTGCTCGATAGGCTTTCGAAGCACAACGTGGAGGGGACGTTTTTCGTGCTTGGCTGGGTGGCGGAGCGCTATCCGGACCTGATCCGCGAGGTGGAGAGGCGGGGGCATGAGATCGCGACGCATGGGTACTCGCACCAACTGCTGACGTACATGACGCCGGAAGAGTATCGGGCGGATCTGGGGAAGTCGCTTGAGGTACTGGCGCGATGCAGTTCGCAGCAGGTGCGCGGATTTCGTGCGCCGTCGTTTTCTGTCACGCGGAAGACGTGGTGGGCGCTCGAGATCATGCGCGATGCAGGGATCTCTTACGATTCCTCGATTTTTCCAGTCGGCTTTCATCCGGATTACGGCGTACCGGATTTCCCGCTGAGCGCGCAGCAACTGCCGGAGGGTCCGCTGGAACTGCCGATGAGCTGCGCGGAAATGTTCGGGCGGCGGATTCCGTGCAGCGGCGG
>CAZPZE010000068.1:0-2189 GCA_964590625.1 uncultured Solibacteraceae bacterium | reverse complement strand
CTGCGCGTGTGCCTGGATTCTGCGCGGCGTACACGGCCGGGTCGACCAACTGGATGCCGGATGATGCCGTGTTGCCGGTGGGCTCGGATGTGGACGTCATGGTGGTCGTCGATGGCGGCGATCTGGCGGGGACGCGACGGAAGGTCGTGCGAGATGGGGCGCTGGTCGAGGTTTCGTATCTGGCGCGGGAGTTGTTCGAATCGCCGGATCGGGTCCTGCGCGATTATCATCTCGCTCCGAGTCTGGCGACGGCACAGTCTGTGGTTGATCCGGCGGGGCGATTGAATGCGGTGCGGGATCTGCTTCGGCGGGAATATGAGAAGCCGGAGTGGATTCGGGCGCGGTGTGAGTCGGCACGGGCGAAGGTTCTGGCGGCGCTCGGGTCCACGTCGGCGATGTCGTGTTTGTTTGCGGCGGGAATTACGACGCATGTGCTGCTGGTGGCGGGGCTGCGGAATCCCACGGTGCGTGGCCGGTATGTGGCGGTGCGGGAATTGCTGGCGGATCGCGGGCTCGGTGAGTTCCATGAGACGCTGCTCGCGTTGCTGGGGGCCGAGCGGATCAGCACGCAGCGCGCGGCGGAGCACGTCGAGCGGCTTGCGGAGGTCTTCGATGCAGCATGCGACCGCATTCCTGAACCCTTTCCTTTTGCGGCGGATATTCAGACGTGCGCACGTCCGGCGGCGATTGATGCGAGTCTGGAGATGATCGCGCGCGGCGATCATCGTGAGGCGATGTTCTGGGTTGGGGTGACGTGGTGCCGGTGCATGAGCATTCCCGGAGCTGAGGGTTTCGGTGAGATTCTCAGCGATCTGGGATTGACTACGGAAACCGCGATCGAGCAGCGGCGCATCGAGATCGAGCGAGCGCTGCCGCTGGTTTACGCGGTCGCAGAGCGGATTATCGGATGATCCGTTCGCAGGCCTGCACCATCGCGAGGGCGGCGTTGTCGTTCACCCAGCTTGCGGCGCCGCGGTGGAGGTTCTGCAGCGCTTCGGGATTATGCAGAATCTCGGCGAGCCACGAGGCGGCCGCGCCTGGATTCCATTCCTTTTCCGGGATTACTTTTGCGCCGGTTCGGGCGGCGTAGAGGTGCGCGTTCGAGAGTTGATGATTTCTGGCGGCTCCGGATAGCGGGACGATCAGCGATGGAATGCCGGCGGCGGAGAGTTCCGCCAGCGTGTGGATGCCGGCTGCGGTGAGCGCGAACGTCGCGTCGTCATAGACAGCGGCCATGTCGCCGGCGAAGCTCTCGACTGTGGCGGTGATGCCGGCCGCCGTGTATCGCGCCTCGATCGTGGTGAGGTCGCCGAAGCCCGCGATGTGGCGGACCGTGAATTCAATTCCCTGCCCTATGAGCGCGGCAAAAAAGCGCGGGGCTTCTTCATTCAGGAGCGGGGAGCCTTCCGATCCGCCGAGGACGAGAAAACGGAATGGCCGTTCGGCGCGCCATTTCGAACGCACGGCGCCCGCGAGCGGAATGCCGGTGACCTCCACCGGTTTCCTGACGACGCCGGCAGTTTCGCCGAAGCCGACGCAGACCAGTGTCGCGAGCTTCGCCAGAATCCGGTTCGCCATTCCGAGCTGCGCGTTCGATTCGTAGATGACGACGGGAATGTTCAGCGAGCGCGCAGCGAGGCAGGCTCCAAAGGACGCGTATCCGCCGGTGCCGATGACAAGCTGCGTTTTCTCGCGGCGGAGCAGCGCACGCGCCGCGCTGATGCCGAGGGGAATCTGGATCGCGGCGCGTAACTTCCCGAAAAGGTTTTGGCGCGCCCATGGCTTGCCGGGAATGGTTTCGAGGCGCTCTCCGTGCGCGGGGACGAGTCGCGCTTCGAAGCCGCCGGAGCAGCCGATGAAGTATCCTTCCGCGCCGGCTTGCTGCCGAAATGCCTTGAGAAACGCAATTCCGGGCAGCGTGTGACCGGCTGTTCCTCCGCCTGTTACCGCGATTCTGCGCGTGCGCGTCATCTGGTCAAACCCGCATTGGGACCAAATCTGTATTCTAGTTAAGGTTTGAGAACGCTGCCCACTTATTCGCGATATTTTTCGGGACGCGGAGCGCGCATCGCGATGCTGATTCTGGCGGGCGTCGCGCAGTCATTCATCTGGCTGCCGTTCTCGCTGGTGCTGCGGCGGACGTTCGACCGCGTGCTGCCCGCGCGCGATCTCGAAGGGCTTGTGCTCGC
>CAZPZE010000067.1:0-10964 GCA_964590625.1 uncultured Solibacteraceae bacterium | reverse complement strand
AAGCCGTGATCGCTCTGATTCGTTTCTGCGCCTCCTGTCTGTGCGCTGCCCTTGCCGCTGCCACTTTCACGCTGAACGCCGCTACTCTTACCGGCAAGGTGACCGGCGGCCCGGAAGCCGCCGATTCCATCGTTTACGTCGCCGCCATTCCGGGCAAGACATTCGCTCCGCCCGCGGCGCACGTTGTCATCGATCAAAGGGGGATCATGTTCCGCCCCCATGTCATCGTCGCCCAGCGCGGCCAGACTGTCGATTTTCACAACAGTGACAGAACACGCCTCAACATCTTCTGGGATTCCGTCGCCGGTAACGAAAAGCTGGCCCACTATCTCGGCACCTGGCACACGGGTCTAGTGCGCTCGTGGGTTTTCTAGACATCAGGTATCGTGCCTCTCGGGTGCAATGTCCACCCGCAGATGTCCGCATTCCTGATGATTTCGCCGACGCCGTATTTTGCGACGACCGCCCCCAACGGGACTTACACGATCGCCAACATTCCGCCGGGAACATATACCGTGAAGGCATGGCATGAGGGAATGAAGACCCTGTCGAAGAGCGTCACAATCCCGAAGTCGTCGGCCGCGCTGGATTTCGTTCTCAAAGCACAATAGAGCGCCGCGCAAATGGACGGAGAACAGAGCAGACGCGATGCAATCGAAAAACTCGGCTGGTGCTGCCTGGGTGCGAGCGGCGTCGGCGCGGCGCTTTATGGCTACGAATTCCTCTCGCCGAATATCCTCTATGAGCCTTCGCCCATCGTCAACGCAGGGCCTTCGGGGCAGTTTCCGCAACTCTCGGTGACGCCTTACACGAACGCTTCCATTTACATCGTCCATGGCGATCGCGGTCTCTATGCCCTTTCCGCCACCTGCACTCATCTGGGCTGCCACACCGCCTGGGTGCCGGAACTCGATCTCATTGCGTGCCCCTGTCACGGGAGCCGCTTCAACCGCCACGGCATCAAGGTCGCCGGACCAGCGCCACAGCCGCTGCCGTGGCTTAAGCTCTGGATTGCCGATACGGGTGACGTCATGGTGGACCGGTCTATCGTGCTCCCTTCGCCGAAGTTCGTCAGGGTCGCGTAATGGACCTGCGCGAGTCCAGAGTCTGGAAATCCATCTTTCGCGGCGGCCTGGATAATCCGAAACTTCGCTATGCGCTCGCCGTCAAGCAGAATCTCTTCCTGCATGTCTTCCCGGTGCGGATCCGGCAAAAGTCGCTCGATATCCGGAACACATGGTTTCTGGGCACACTCAGCGCCATCACTTTCCTGTTGCTGATCGTCACGGGCATCCTGCTGATGCTCTACTACCACCCCTCCGCGCCCCAGGCGTACGACGACATGAAAGATCTGAAGTATGCCGTCTCAGCCGGGATCTTCCTTCGCAATTTGCATCGCTGGTCGGCGCACGCCATGGTTATTCTGGTGTTCGCGCATATGTTCCGCGTCTTCTTTCGGGACGCTTACCGCCCGCCGCGCGAATTCAACTGGATCGTCGGCATCTTCCTGCTGCTGCTGACGCTGCTGCTGAGCTACACGGGCTATCTGCTGCCGTGGGATCAGCTCGCATTCTGGGCGATCACCGTGGGCACAAACATTCTGTCCGCGGTCCCGGCCGTCGGACGGGAGATTCGTTTCCTTATGCTCGGCGGCAACACCGTGAACGCCAACGCGCTGCTCCGTTTTTATGTGCTGCACTGCGTGATTCTGCCGCTGATCGCTGTCGGATTCCTGGGCGTCCACTTCTGGCGCATTCGCAAGGATGGCGGCCTCTATTCCACGGACAAAGAATACACGCAGATCGATACATGGCCTGAAGGCATTTACCGAATCGTGGTCGCGGCCGAAACCCTGATCGTTGCGCTGTGCATCGTGTCGCTCGTGTGGGACGCCCCGCTCGAAGGGCTTGCCGATCCCCTGCAAACCCCGAACCCCGCGAAAGCGCCATGGTACTTCCTCGGCCTTCAGGAATTGCTGCATTACTTCCCGCCGATTGTCGCGGGCGTTCTGATTCCCGGCCTGGTGATTGTGGCGCTCGTGGTGATCCCGTATTTCCGCGTGAACTTCGAGCCCGAGCCGTTGTGGTCACGCAACCGCGCCCGGCGCGCGTGGATGCTGGCAGCGATTACGGGAGCGCTGGCAGTCCTGCTGGCGATGTTCAAAGTCTGGATCGTGCTCGCGCCCACGCTTCTCACCACGGCGCTGATGGCCTGGGCGGCTGACGGGCGCCGCTGGTTCTCCTCGAAGCCTCTCTCTTTCTGGGTGATGAACTGGTTCCTCGTCGTTTCCTTACTGCTCACCGCGATGGGCACGTGGTTCCGCGGCGCGGGATGGACGCTGATGTGGCCATGGCAAATATAAAGCACGTCTTCGGCTGGGTGAGCGCGGCGCTTTTCGTCTGTCTCGCCATTGTGCCGGCGCGCGACTATTTCAGCGAGTGGCGCCGCATCCAGCGCTCGCGAGGCCGCAGCCCCGCCATCCAGCAGATCTGGCTTCCCGAACTCGGCGTCACCGACCGCTGCTCCACCTGTCATTTCGATCCCCACCCTGCCGTCCCGCACAGCGGCGAACGCTTCGGCTGCACGCTCTGTCACGACGGCGATGGCGTCGCCACGACTTCCCGGGACGCGCACGCCGGCATGTTTCCCGCTCGCAACATCGAAGCCGGCTGCGGCCAGTGTCATCAGGAGAAACCCGTCGGGACGCCGGTCCTCAATCGGGGGCGCGCGCTGCTCGCGCGCTACCGCTGCGGCAACTGCCACGGCGCTCCGCGCGTCGAAGCGCCCGATCTGCGCCACATCGCAACCAAAACCACGCGCGAATGGATCGATGCCTGGATTCGCAATCCGAAAGCATACGCAGTTACCGCCACGATGGCCGACTTTCAGTTCAGCGACGCCGAGGCGCGCGACGTATCCGCGTTCCTGATTGCGCAGAGCGAACCCGCGCCCGTGGGGCACGCCGCCGAAGGCGACGCCGCGGAAGGCGCGACGCTCTACAGCGAGTCCTACTGCACCACCTGCCATGCGATCGCAAACAGATCGGGCGTTCCCGTGGGCGGCAGCCTCGGCCCGGAGCTGACGCGCGTTGGATCGAAAGTGAATTCCGCGTGGCTCGCGGGATTCCTGCGCGATCCCGGCGCCGCGCGGATGCCTCGCTATCGATTTACTGAGAAGCAGTTGGCGGATCTGGTCGCATATCTGATGTCGAACATTGGCGGCGATGCTGTTGCTCTCAGTCCCGATGACTCGGGCGCGGCTCAGCGCGGCCGCCGCATCGTGATCGAGCGCGGCTGCGGCTCCTGCCACGCGATCAACGGGATCCGGACGCCGGAGAACTTCGCGCCCGGCCTCGCCGATGTCGGCAGCCGTCCGCTGACGAAGATCCTGTTCGTCCCGGGCGTACAGCGCGATCTGCCCTCCTATCTGACGGCGAAGATCAACAACCCGCGCCTCTTCGGTGCGCAAATGAAGATGCCGCGCTACTCGCTTTCGCGAGAGGATCTGGATGCCGTCGTGACCGCGCTGCTCGCGCAGACGACGCGCTCGGCCGCGCTTCCCGATTCGGCGCGCATCGCGGGACGCATCCAGTCGAACTACCGTCCCGCGGGAGAGGCCGGGCGCCTCATGGAGGAATTACGTTGCTTCGAGTGTCATTCAATCAACGGACGCGGCGGCGATCTCGCTCCCGATCTCACCTGGGAAGGCAGCGCCGTGCAGCGCCAGTGGCTTGTGTCATTCCTGAAAGACCCAGTGACCATCCGCCCTTCGCTGACCAGCCGGATGCCGCGATTCAATCTGACGGATACCGAAGCGGCCACTCTCGCCGATTACATCGGTACCGTTTATCAGAACCCGGACCTGGCTACAGCACCGGTTGCGGGCGACGCCACCCGAGGCAGAGAACTGTTCTATTCGACCTACGCCTGCCAGTCCTGCCATATCCTCGATGACCGGAAAGACAAGGGCTACATCGGGCCCGTGCTTGCGTCCGTCGGTTCACGTCTGAACGCTTCGTGGATTTACGCGTATCTGAAAAATCCGCAGGCGCTTCGCTCCGGCACGACCGAGCCAAACCGCAGCCTAAGCGACGAGGACGCGCGCGACCTGACGGCGTTCCTGATGGGAGCAAAAAAATGAGGAGGGCTTCGCTCCTGTGGGCGCTCCTGTTCCTGATGGCGCTTGCGGGCTGCGCCCGCCGTCAGCCACCACCCGCTCACATGGCGGTGAATTACCAGGTCACGCTGGGACGGGAACTCGCCAGCCGCTATTGCGCCCAGTGTCACAACCCGGCGTCCACGCCGGATCGCGTGTCGAACTACGACAACCTCGACACCCCGCCACAGCCACTCAGCCATTCCTCGAAGACCGAACAGGAACTGCGGCAGATCATCACCAACGGCGGGCCGACGCCCGAAATGCCGCCGTACGGCGCTACCCTGACAAAACCAGAGATCGAAGCGCTTCTCGCGTGCCTGAAGTCGTCCTGCGAGTAGAGCGAGAGGATTGCATGATCGCGATTTCGCGATCGTTCGCGGCGAAGATCAGTGCGCGAGGGACAGCAAAGAAACTGCGCGATATCGCGCGAAATCGGAAATTCCAGCCGATAAGTCATTGATTTCTCTCGGGCACATATCGGTTTTGCTCGTGCCAACTCCGAGAAGCGATGGAAGAGAATTTCCAACCGGAAGAGTTCGTGACTAAATTGCTGTCTGGCAAGTTCGACAGGCAACTCTCAGAGCGGGTCAGCGAGCTCACGGATGAGCAGTTGCACCAGATTGCTCTGATCCTCGGGCAACGCGGCGGTTCACACCGAGGCCTTTAGCCGTTCTCTTTTTCGATCCCTCAGTCCAGACCGTCGGGCATCGGGAGCTATACTGGATTTGGTGGCGTTTCGACGCTCGAACGGCAACGAAACATCCATCGCCTGGACCCGTTGAGGGAACCGGGGCGAAACCGTTCGGTCCCCGTGAGCGCTGCCATAAGGCTAATCAATTCAATTGGCTGGGGGTATTCGAATATCACCGCCGACCGTTGAACGATTGAAGCTTTTGTGCGCCTTGGCATCGCACATTTCCGATGGTTGGCAGTTCCGAATCCTGACGGTTTTTTGAACTCATGCCCTGGATTGCAAACTATAGCTGTGCTCCTGTAGTATTTCGCCGGATTACGGTTACGTATCCGGCAAGCGCGACCGCCCTGGGGTCTGGCCACGAACTGCGGGAAAAGAAGCTGCCATGACCGCAAGTACGCAGCGAGTTCTGTTTCGCGATTCTCTAGCCGTTGTCAGCCTGACTGCCATTGCCGTCGTCCTGTTCGCCGTCACATTATTCCTGTTTCGTTCGTTCGAAGCGCACCGCGCCAGTCTGGCGAAATACTGGGCCGGCCAGGGACAGGCGGCGCTGCTGGCCCATCAGCCCGACAAGGCTGTGACGGCATACCGGACTGCGCTCGCTTATGCTCCCGGCGAGAGAAATGATGAACTCATGCTGGCCGAAGCGCTGGGGCAAGCGGGCCGCCTCGAGGAATCGTTTAACTACTTCACAGGCTTGTGGGAATCTCGGCCCGGCGACGGTCTGATCAATCTCGATATGGCGCGGCTTGCGGCGGAGCAACAGAACCCACAGGAGGCGATCAACTACTATCGCGCTTCGATTTACGGTACATGGGAAGGGGATGGAGTCGAACGGCGCCGCACCGCGCGTCTGGAACTGGCGCGCTATCTGATTCAGCAGCACCAATTGACACAGGCCAGGACGGAATTGCTAATCGCGGGCGGCAACGCTCCTGATATTCCGGATCTGGACGTCACGCTGGGCGGTCTGCTGGAACAGGCAAACGCTCTGTCAGACGCTCTGACTTACTACCAGAAGGCCGTTCGCGACCGGCCGCGTGATGCCGACGCTCTCGGCAGGGCGGGGCGGGTGGCGTATTCGCTCGGCAAATACCAGGAAGCCCGCAGCTGGCTGGAACGGGCCGTCCGGGAGGATCCCGGCAATGAAAAAAATTCGGCGCTGCTGGCGCAGGCAGAACGCATTCTGCAACTGATCCCGGGAGAAAACCTTCCTGTTCGGGAGCGGGTGAATCGGATTCTCGCGGCTCGTGCGATTGCGAAACAGCGAATGAGCGGTTGTCCCGCGGTTGCGGAGAGTCTTTCGGCTCGCTGGGCGAGTCCGGACGCGACGGCGAACGCTTCGGCGCTGCGCACCGATCCCGACCGTCAAAAAGCAGTTCTGCAATTGGCCTACGACACCGAAATCACCGCCAGCCAGCAATGCGGAGCGCCCACAGGCGACGATGCGCTGCTTCTGCTGCTGGCGCGAGCGTCCTCACGGGCGGAGGAGACCAGCCATCAGTAGCAATCCCGAGCCACTGGACTCTTTAGCGGAGCCTCGCAACCGACAGGAACGTCTATTCCTTCTTCTGTCGATCTTCATCGGCGTGATTTCGGGGCTGCTTGTTGTTTCGTTCCGCATGGCGATCGACTGGCTGAATGTACTGCTGCTCGGTTCGTCGATGCAGCCGCATCAGCTCAATCTGATCTATGTGCCGGCTCTGGCGGGAATCGTGATCGCCATCCTGACGCGCTTCGTTTTTCCCGAGGTCACCGGCAGCGGCATCAATCAGACCAAGACGGCGATGTATATCCACAACGGCTATATTTCGTTCCGTACGGTCATCGGCAAATTTCTGCTTTCCGCGCTGGCTATTGGGAGCGGACATTCACTCGGACCGGAAGATCCTTCGCTGCAGATCGGCGCCGGTGTGGCGTCGCTCATCAGCCGCAAATTCGGCCTCTCGAAAGCGCGCCTCCGGCTCTTCGCTCCGATTGGGGCGGCCGCGGGACTTGCGGCGGCGTTCAATGCGCCGATTTCCGCGATTCTGTTCGTCATCGAGGAAGTCATCGGCCAGTGGAGCGCGGACGTGCTGGGATCAATCGTGCTGTCGGCGATCTCGAGTGTCGTGGTGGCGCGCTGGTTCTGGGGCGCCGAGCCAATGTTCAGCGTTCCGGCCGTCACGTTACGGGATCCGCGCGAACTTGCGGCCTATGCGGTGATGGGCGTCCTCGGCGGCGGCGCGGCGTTTGTCTTTGCGCGATCTCTCGAATATCTGCGGCCGCGCGCCCAAAGAATGCGGGCGTCGATCCGAATGGCGCAGCCGGCTATCGCCGGGCTGCTCGTGGGATGTATCGGTTACTTCGGATTGCCGCAGGTGATGGGAGCCGGATATGGATCGATCGATCAGGCGATGCATGCGCAGTTCGCCTGGAAGATGCTGCTGATTCTCGCGCTGTTCAAGCTCGTCGCGACTACTCTTTCCTTTTCGAGCGGCACGCCCGGGGGTATGTTCGCTCCGACTCTCTTTATCGGCGCGATGCTCGGCGCGGGTATCGGCTCGCTGGAAAAAATTTTCCTGCCGCATCTCACGGGCTCCATCGCGTCCTATGCCGTCGTCGGGATGGGCGTGCTTTTCGCGGCATTTCTGCGGGCGCCGCTGACGTCGGTATTCATGGCAATGGAGATCAGCGGCAATTACTCGATCGTCGTGCCGGTCATTCTGGCCAACACGATTGCTTATCTGATTTCGCGCTCGCTGCAGCCGATGCCGATCTTCGAATTCCTGACCCAGCAGCACGGACTCTGGCTGCCCTCGATGGAAGAGCAGCGGGAGGAGCGCGATCTGCATCTCGAAGATGCTCTGCAGCCGATTTCTGTTCCCGTACTGCAGGGAACCGCAACGGTGCAGGAAGCGCTGGATCTTGCCCGGCAGGATTTTTCTCACGTCATTGTGCGATGCGCGAAGGGCCTGTGGTACGTCGCCAGTAAACAGGAGATCGATGCGCTGCGCACCGCCGCGGCGGCGGATGAAAAGTTCCGCACGGCGCGGCTCGAGGACAAGATCGGTGCGGCACGAACGCCGATGCTGTTCCCCGATCTCACTCTTTCGAGCGCGCTTCCTTACTTCAACCGGTGGCCGCTGCTTCCGGTCATGAACCGGGCTTCGCGCGGGGCGCTCGAGGGAACCGTCTCGCTGGATGACGTGCTGCGCCGTTACCAGCAGGAATAATCGGGAACGATCTCCGCGGCTTCCGATGTACTGTTGCGCCGTTAACTACACAGTAGTAGCATAAAACTACAGAGTAGTAGAGAAATGTATCAGACCGCCGAAGCATTTCACCAGGCCGCCGTGGCCTGCCGCCCGCGGGTTCTTCGCTTTGCCCTTGCGGCCCTGAAGGATCCTGATGCCGCCGAGAATGTGACGCAGGAGTGTTTCCTTCGCGCATGTTACGCGTGGTCGCGATTTCGGGGCGACTCATCTCCGCAAACGTGGCTCATTTCGATCGCCGTCAATCTCATTCGAGACACGAGGCGTGGAACGTATGGGGAGTGCAGAGGCAACCGGCAGCGGATACGTTTCACGGACGTGAATGATCAGATCGCCGCGGACCCGAGAAGCTCTCCCGAGAAACAATGGCTGGCAAAAGAACGCATACGAGTGGTGCGGAGAGCGGTGGCGGAAGATCTTTCACCGCGCCAGCGCATGATATTCCTGCTCCATTTTGTGAAGGAAATGGACATTCCGGAGATCACTGCCACCACCGGCATTGCGAATGCAACGGTGAGAGTTCACCTGTCGCGAGCCGCGCGGACGATTCGCTGCAGGCTGGCCGGCCTGTGATTCCCCTTGCAGTGACGCCTACACAGTAGTAAGATAATCCTACAGAGTAGTAGAGCGAAAAATGTTCCAGCCCAAACTCAGCAAACTCGAACTCAGAATTCTCGAAGCCCTCTGGAGCCGGGGAAAAGCGTCGATCCGTGAAATCCACGAGGCCTTTCCCCCGCCCCGCCCTGCCTACACAACGGTGCAGACGATTGTCTACCGCATGGAAGGCAAGCAGGCGCTGCGCCGCGTCGACAAAGTCGGCAACGCCGATATCTTCGAACCGCTGGTGGCCCGCGAGGCGACGAGAAACCATGTGCTCGATGAAATTCTGAGCTTCTTCGGTGGACAGGCGGCGCCCATGGTAGCCCAGCTGGCCGACGCGGGAAAGCTGACGCCCGAAGACGTCCACGAACTGGAGAAGACGATCCGGAAGCTGAAGGCCCAACGCAAAGCCGGGAAGGGAGAAGAAAAATGAACGCGTCGCTGACTGCCCATCTCCTGCAATCCACCGTCTTCGCGGCCGCAGCCGGGCTGCTGACTCTCGCGTTCCGGAGAAACCGTGCGCAGGTGCGCTATTGGCTCTGGCTGAGCGCGTCGCTCAAATTCGTGGTTCCGTTCGCGCTGCTGATGAGCCTCGGAAGTTATCTCGAAACGCGCATGCCCGCGGCCCACCAAATCGCAACGCAGATCGCGACGCCCGAAGTCTCCTACACGCTGGAGCAATTCACCAGCCCATCGTTCAAAGTCACCGCGCCGATGACAACCACTACGCCCGCGGCGACTCAGTGGATTGCACTCACGCTCTTCGTTATCTGGCTGTGCGGTTTCCTCACGCTCGCTGCAGGAAGATTTCGAAGCTGGCTTCGGGTTCGCAAGGCTGTGCGCACGAGCACTCCCGTGGACGTCGGGACCAGCGTGGAAGTTCGCTCGTCTCCGGCCATGCTCGAACCCGGCGTGGTCGGAATTCTGCACCCAATTGTTCTGCTGCCGGAAGGCATCACGGAACGCCTGAGCTCTCCCGAACTCAGCGCGGTTCTCGCACACGAACTCTGCCATGTCCGCCGCCGCGACAATCTCTTCGCAGCGCTCCACATGGCGGTGGAAACGGTGTTCTGGTTCCATCCGCTGATCTGGTGGATGGGAGCGCGCCTCGTGGAAGAGCGCGAGCGAACCTGCGACGAAGAAGTGTTGAGCCAGGGCAATCAGCCGGACGTGTATGCCGACGCGATTCTCAACGTCTGCAAACTCTACACCGAATCGCCGCTGGCGTGTGTATCCGGAGTGTCCGGCGCGGGGATCCGGAGAAGAATCGAAGCCATTATGCTGAACCGCAGGCTGCCGGAACTGAATCGGGCGAAGCAGTTTCTGCTCGCCGGCGCGGGCGCCGCGGCGCTCACGGGTCCGATCGTCGTTGGCTTACTGATCAGTGTTGGCAATGTGCCGGAGATTCGAGCACAGGCAGCAGCGTCGCGGACCACAAAGCCGCAGACCGCCGCTCCCCGGGCGAAATTCGAAGCCGCATCCATTCGCCCGTGCGATTCCAGTGCGGCGGCGCGTGGCGGCCGGGGCAGCACCCGGGGCGAGGGCGGCGGCGTCGGCTCTGCGTGGACGCCGGGCCGGGTCACCAGAACCTGCGTGACCACGATGACGCTGATTCAGGACGCTTTCGTGCGTTTCGCCGATGGCAAGACCGAGCCGACGTTTGCCATGCGGATGCCTCCCGTCAATGGAGCGCCGTCGTGGGTCAATTCCGACCTCTACACTCTCGAAGCGAAAGCGGAGGTCAACGCCAACAGGCCAACCATGATGGGGCCCATGCTGCAATCGCTGCTGCAAGACAGGTTCGGGCTGAAACTGCATTACGAGACCAGGACTGTCCCGAGCTGGGATATGACCGTGGCAAAAGGCGGCTCAAAACTGAGGCCATCAGTCACTGAATCCGGGAAGTGTGAGATCGTTCTGCCGCCGGGCATGAGTCCCAAAGGTCCTGATGGGATGAACCTGCCGGGCTTCTCGTCCGATGGACACCTGAAAGTTCCGCCTCCCCCGCCAGGGCAACCGTGCCATTTCCTTCTTACACTGATGCACGGACGAAACGAGTTCCTGGTCGGCAAGGCGATTGGGCTGGATGAATTGTCTTCTTATCTGGTCCGCACAACGGATCGTCCGATTTTCGACAAGACAGGGCTCACGGGAAAATTCGATGTGGTGCTGGAGTTCGCGCCCGATCAGATCATTGCCGCGTCCTCTGGTGAGTCCTCCTCCGATGTACCGGGCCTGGTGACTGCGATCGAGCAGGA
>CAZPZE010000066.1:0-15523 GCA_964590625.1 uncultured Solibacteraceae bacterium | reverse complement strand
TGGCTTAGCTACGGCCGCACTGCCGCCGAAACGCGCTACAGTCCGCTGAAACAGATCGACACCTCGAACGTCGCGCGCCTCGGCCTTGCGTGGACGTACGTCCTCGGCGCGGGCGGCGGCAACCAGGAAGCGACGCCCCTCGTCTGGAACAACAGGCTCTACGGGATCACCAACTGGAGCGTGGTCTTCGCGCTCGATGCCACCACCGGCAAAGAACTCTGGCGATGGGATCCCGAAGTCAATCAGATCAGCGTCCGCCCGAAGCTCTGCTGCGGCATCGTCAATCGCGGGCTCGCGTTTTCGAACGGAACGATCTTCGCTCCGATTATCGACGGCCGTCTGGCCGCACTCGATGCCCTGACCGGCAGGCCGAAGTGGGAAGCGCGCGTCGCTTACACGCAGGACTGGATGAGCGTCACGATGGCGCCCCGCATCGCCGGCGACAAGGTCCTGATCGGCGTCGCCGGCGGCGATCATCCCATCCGCGGCTTCTTCGATGCATACGACGCCGCTACCGGACATCGCGCCTGGCGCTTCTACACCGTGCCGGGCGATCCCGCAAAACCGTTTGAAAACGACGCCATGCGCGAGGCCGCGAAAACGTGGAGCGCCGATTTCTACAAGATGGGAGGCGGCGGCGCGGTGTGGGATGGCCTGGCGTACGATCCCGATGCGGGCCTGGTTTACGCCGGAACGGGCAACGCCGAACCCTGGGTGGAAAAGTTCCGCGGCACATCCGGCACTGCCGGCAAGGACAGCCTCTACACCTGTTCCATTCTCGCTGTGGATGTCGCAAGCGGCCAGCTCAAATGGCACTACCAGGCGACGCCCGAAGACAACTGGGATTTCGACAATGTCCAGCAGCTTCTGCTCGCGGAACTCAACATCGGCGGACGCCGGCGCAAGGTCGTGATGCAGGCATCGAAGAACGGATTTTTCTACGTGCTCGACCGCCTCTCCGGCGAATTTCTCTCGGCTGCGCCTTTCACCCAGGTGAACTGGGCGCGCGGCTTCGATAAAGCGGGGCGTCCGCAGGTGAATCCGGAAGCGTACTACGGCAAGGACCCGGTGACGATCTTTCCGACAGCCGGCGGCGCGCACAACTGGTCGCCAATGTCATTCAATCCTGCCACCGGCCTCGTGTACATTCCGGTGACCTACGGAAGCTGGACTTTCCGCGCGGGCGACGTCGTGATCGCGGCGCAGACCGGACACACCGGCCTTGTTCCAGGCTTCGCGCTGCCGGCGCCAAACAACATGCCCTTCATCGGACCCGAGCCGCTGGGCACCAATCGCGGCGTGCTGGAAGCGTGGGATCCGGTTCAGCAGAAGCTCGTGTGGCGCACGCCCGGAGGCGGAGGCATCGGCGGCGGAACGGTGACCACGGCGGGCAACCTGGTGTTCCAGACGATCAACGACGGCCGCCTGCTTGCTTACAGCGCGGACAAAGGCGAGAAGCTGCTCGAAATTCCGACCGGCCGCCCGGGCACCGGTCCGCCGATCACCTGGGAAGCCGGCGGCAGGCAGTACGTCGCATTCCTCAGCGGCAGCGGCCGGTTTGCTACGGTTGTCGGGCCCAACGATGCGAAGGTGGATAACCCGCCGCTGCTCTTCGTATTCGAAGTCGATGGCAAAATGCCGATGCCGGCCGTTGCTCCGCCCGCTGGTCAAGCGGCTCCCGCAACAGCGCCAACCTCACACTAGCGCCGAATCCGACCGCTAACGTGCCGCGTCGTCGAACGTACAGGCAATGTGAGGCCAGCCAGTAACCATCTCCCCCACGCTCAGTTTGCACAGTGGTGGGAAAAATGAATCCAACCCTCGGCGATCTCCGCTACGGATTTCGGCAGCTTCGCCTGAATCCGACCTTTACGGCCGTAGCCGTGGCATCGCTGGCGCTCGGAATCGGCGCGAACACCGCCATCTTCCAGCTCATCGACGCCATCCGGTTGCGAACGCTGCCGGTGAAAAATCCGCAGGAACTCGCCTACATCGATTTCGTCAAGGACGCTTACCGCTCGGGCTGGTGGTCCACGCGCAGCGCGAATTTTACGTCCAAATTATGGGACAGCGTCCGCCAGCACCAGCAGGCCTTTTCCGGAATGGTGGCGTGGAGCGCGAAAGGCTTCAATGTTCGCCCGGAAGGCCAGGTTCGTGACGTGGAAGGATTGTTCGTCAGCGGCGATTTCTTCAACGTGCTGGGCGTACCGGCGGCTGTGGGCCGCGTCTTCCATGCGCAGGATGACCAGCCGGGCTGCGGCTCGCCGGGAGCTGTGCTCGGCTATGCATTCTGGCAGGGCGAATTCAGCGGCGATCCGAACGTGACCAGCCGGACGATCCGGCTGGATGGAAACGTCTTTCCGATCATCGGCGTTGCGGCTGCCGGATTCTCCGGCGTCGACATCGGGCACCGGTTCGACGTTGCCGTTCCGCTCTGCTCAGACCCTGCGTTCTGGGAACCGGGCAAAGACGGAAAGCGAGGCCGAATCCCGCTGGCGAACGCGTGGTGGCTTTCGTTTATAGGGCGTCTGAAACCTGGCTGGACCATCGCGCGCGCCGATGCGCAGCTCAAAGCGGTATCAGGGCTGATCATGGCCGACACCGTGGCGCCTGTCTACAGACCAGACGACGCGAAGAAGTATCTGAAGAACAAGCTGGTCGTGACCTCGGGCGCGACCGGTGTCTCGCAGCTGCGCAAGCAATACGAAGATCCACTCTGGATCCTGCTCGCCACCACGGGTTTGGTGCTGTTGATTGCGTGCGCCAACCTCGCAAACCTGCTGCTCGCCCGCGCCAGCGTGCGCGAGCGCGAGATCGCCGTGCGGCAGGCGATGGGCGCTTCGCGCGCACGCCTCATCGTGCAGCTGCTTTCGGAAAGCATGCTGCTCGCCATCATCGGGGCAGCCCTGGGAGCGGCCCTGGCACTGCTGTTCAGCCGCGGGCTCATCGCCTTCCTGACGACCCAGAACAACCGCATGTTTGTCGGGCTCGGCGTGGACTGGCGCGTACTCGGCTTCACGATGGGAGTAGCGGTTCTGACCTGCATTTTCTTCGGCCTCGCACCCGCCTTGCGTGCCACGCAGGTTTCGCCGGCCTCGGTTATGCGGGCCACGGGCCGTGGGCTCACCGGCGGACGCGAGAGATTCAGTCTGCGGCGCGCGCTCGTCGTGGCCCAGGTGGCCATGTCGCTGATGCTGCTCGCGGGCGCGATGCTGTTCGTGCGAAGCCTGCAGAAGCTGCTCGATGTGGACCCGGGTTTTCGTCCGGAAGGAATTGTCGCGGTCGATGTCGATTTTCACACCGCGCACTACCCGAAAGACCGCATTCTCGAAATCCGGCGCGAGATGCTGGACAAACTGCGCTCGGGCACCGGGGCAATCGCGGCAGGCCAGGTGGGGATGACGCCCGTCAGCGGCTCGGGATGGGATCAGCTCGTGTGGGAGGACGGCACCAATGGCGCGCACATGGACGTGCTTTTCAATCGCGCCGGACCCGGCTATTTCGAGACGATGGTGACCCCCATCGTGATGGGCCGCAACTTTGATGCGCATGACAATCTCTCCGCGCCCAAAGTCGCGATCGTCAATGAAGCATTCGTGAAAAAGATTTTCAGCGGCGCGAATCCAATCGGCAAGGCGTTCCGGCGTCAGGAAGGAGCAGACAAGCCGGATTCCGTTTTTCAGGTGGTGGGAGTCGTCAAAAACACGAAATACTACGAACTCCGCGAAGACTTCCGGCCCATTGCCTTCGTGCCGTCGGATCAGGATGACGATCCGTTCTCCGGCGCTACTTTCGTGCTACGCACCAATGCTCCGCTCGGCCAGTTCTACCACTCGGCGGAACAGGCGATCTCCCAGATTCATTCCGGCATGAGCATCGATTTCCACGTGCTGACCACGCAGATCAAGGAATCCCTCATGCGCGACCGGCTGATGGCGGCGCTCGCGGGCGTCTTCGGATTGCTCGCCGCGACGCTGGCGGTCGTGGGACTCTACGGCGTGATCGCATACATGGTCGCCCGGCGGCAGAACGAGATCGGCGTTCGCATCGCGCTGGGCGAGAGCCGCGAGAGCGTCATCGGCCTGGTGCTGCAGGAGGCGATCCTGCTGCTGGTTTTCGGATTGGTGATTGGCCTCGGATGCGCGCTCTGGGCCGGAAAAGCCGCAGCGTCGCTGATCTACGGGATGACGCCACGCGACCCGCTCACACTGAGCGCCGCCGTCGCGCTCCTCGCGCTGGTGGCTCTGATCGCAAGCTATGGACCGGCGTGGCGCGCGTCGCGGCTGGAGCCGATGGACGCGCTGCGCGACGAATAGCTCAGGGCTTCTTCAGGAATTCGGCCGGGCTCAGCGCCCGCGGCGTCATGCGCGCCTCGAGAATCGCACCCTTGAAGTAGTTCACTTTGTTAATGCGCACGCCGAGCGACGTCTGTCCCGCTTTCTGCGGCTCCAGATGAATTTCGGCTGACCCTTCGAGAACGCCATCCACATAATTGCGGAACTGATGGCCGTCATAGACGGCTGCCGCGTGATACCACTGATCGAGCGGATGCAGCTTCGTGCGATCAAGCAGCGCTTTCCCCGCATCACCCGATTTGGCAAAACTGTCGATGCACCACTGATTCCCGATCACGCGAATCTCGAAGAGCATTCGATTCTCGCTTCCGTTTTCCTGCAGGTGGAAGAAACGCTGCTCGGGCGCGCCGCCGGATTCCGGACGGAAAATCACTTCCCACGTCCACGTCTTCGCGCCCGCAAGCGGATGGACGTCGAGGAAAATCGCCTCGTCAACGCCGTTGAATTCGACCGCCTTGCCATCCGGCGCCGCGATGATTTTCGGATGCCCCAGAACTGTCGCCGCGTGCCCGCCAATGGCCTCGAGATTATCGATGCGCCACGTTTCCGCCGCAAGCGCGAGAGCTGCCGACATCGCGATAACGATGAGTTTTCTCACCGGACCTTTGCATCCAGATCGCGAATATAAGCGAGATTGGTCCGCATGTCGTCGTCGAGCATGCCGGGCCGCGAATCGGTCTCCAGATTGGCAAAGCCGGTGAAGCCGATATCATGAATCGCCCGCAGAATCGGCTCGAACTGAATCTTCCCTTGTCCCAGGAACACCGGTTTGTCTTTCAGATGAATCTGGCAGATGCGGTCTTTGCCGAGCCAGCGGATTTCCTTCACCACGTCATACCCGCCGATATTCGTGGAGTTCCCCACGTCGTAATAAACCTTGACGCAGTTCGAGCGCGCGCGATCCATGATCTGCACGTTCTCCTCCGCCGAATTCTCGTCTTCCAGCCCGAGAATCACACCGGCCCGTTCAGCCTCGGGCGCAATTTCGCGCAGAGCATCGCCGACATAGTTCCGCTCCACGTCGGTTTTGAGCGCCTTCACGCCGAAGAACGGCAGCAGCAGAACCTGCGTGCCAAGCGCATGGGTCAGCCGGATGGAATCGGTAACCCAGCGAAGGGCCGGACCACCGTCTTTCAGCCCATCCGTGTGGAGGCGGTCGACGCACGTGCCGTCGATCGGAATCCTGTTCTCCGCCGCGAGGCTCTTATAGCCCGCGATGATGGCGGGATCATCGAGCGGCAGCTTGCCATCCGTGATTTTGCGGCCAAACGAAATCTGCACCCCATCGAACCCGAGCCGCGCGGCCAGCGGAACCGCGTCGGGATTGGCGCCGAGCTTCAGGTTCCAGTCCGTGATCCCGATGCGGAGCGGCGGCGAAGCGGCGCGCAGCAGGGGAGCCATCGAAGCCGCCAGCCACGCGCGGCGTGTAATCCGAAGCGACATCGACCGCCAGCCTATCACGTTTCCCGCGCCGCGTGATAGTCTGGTGTTTTCACGAGCCCATGTTCCGGAGCCAGCAGCGGAAAACCAAGATTCTGTTTGGCTTATCGGACGCGGTCCTCACCTTCCTGGCGTTTGAGATCGCCTATGCGCTGCGCCAGGTCCTTCCCTTTCAACTCAACTTTTTCCTGCAGCCGGATACGAAAGCGCTGCTGCTCGTCGAGAGCATCCTCGCCGTGGTCGCGGCTGGCTACTGGCTGAACGTCAGCGGGCACATCGATTCGGGCCGCATCAGCACGATTCTGCGTGAAACGTTGCGCCAGGTCGGCTACAGCGCTCTCGCGCTCTCGATATTCCTGGTGTTCGGCCACAGGCTGGAACATCCGCTTGCCCGCGGCTTCCTTGTCTTCTTCTTCGCGACCAGCTGGTTTCTGCTGGCGAGTTTTCACGTCGCCGCACGGAATCTGATCCCTCTGCTGGGCAAGGGCACGCAGCGCCACATCCTGATCGTCGGCCTCGGCGAACGGGCGCAGCGCCTCGCCGCGGTGCTCGAAATGTATCACGAGCAGGGCGTCCGCATCACCGGATTTCTCGCGCCGCCGGGCGATTTCGACCGCGCTGTGTCGCTCGCCCCGAGCGGTCGCGCGTATCCCGTTTTCCCCGCCGAAGAGCTGCGCGCGATGCTCTCGAAGCGCGTGATCGACGAGGTTCATTTCGCCGTGGATTCCGATAAGCTCCCCGCGCTCGAAGAAGTTTTTCTCTGGTGCGACGAGGAAGGCGTCTGCAACCGGATCGCCGTCGATTTCTTCCCGCACGTCAACAGCAGCATCGCGCTCGAGCGCCTGGGCAGCACGCCGCTGCTCACCTTTTCCGCCGCGCCGGATGACGAAGTGCTGCTGCTCGCCAAGCGTGTGATCGACGTGGTGCTGACCCTCGGAATCGGCATCTGCCTCAGCCCCCTCATTCTGCTGACGGCGATTCTGATCAAGGTCACTTCGCGCGGTCCGGTGATCTTCCGGCAAACGCGCTGCGGACTCAACGGCCGCACCTTTACCCTCTACAAATTCCGTTCGATGGTGGTCGACGCCGAGCATCGCCTCAACGAAGTGGCGCATCTCAATCCAAAAGAAATCGTCACCAAGATCCCGAACGATCCGCGGCTTACGCCCATCGGAAAATGGCTGCGCCGTTTTTCGATCGATGAGCTGCCGCAACTCTTCAACGTGCTCCGCGGCGATATGTCGATCGTCGGCCCGCGCCCGGCGATTCCAAGCGAAGTTGCGCAATACCAGCGATGGCAGCGCCGCCGTCTTCGCATGCGTCCCGGCCTGACCAGCCTCTGGGCCGTCGAAGGGCGCGATCAGGTGGATTTCGAGAAGTGGATGCGCCTCGACATGCAGTACATCGACAACTGGTCGCTCGGCCTCGACGCCCGCATCATCCTGCGGACGATCCCGCAGGTACTTTCGGGCCGCGCCTCGTGACAGCTACGCGCAAAGCCGCACAACAAAATTTTCGACAATCGTCCGGTCATCCGGACGCGCACTTCTCAGATCGCGATCCGCTTCGAAGATCAGCTTCAGCCCGCGCTCCAGTTGCGGCGCCGTAAATTTCGACGCCGTCAGCCAGACCTGTTCCGCCCGCGATCCCCACATCGGCACTCCCTGCCGCTGAAAATGCGACTGCACCTGCGACGCCCCGCGCAGATTCGCTTCCTTCGCCACCATCGCCATCCGGAACTGGCCTGCAAGAAACGTGAGCGCCAGCGGAAGATATTCGCCCTCACGCACCAGCGCATCGAGCGCGTCGAGAGAACGGGCGCGATCCCGCCGTCCCAGCGCATTCACCAGCGCGAAAATCGTGCTCTGCCGCGCATCCGGCACGAGCAGCGTCAGCGCTTCCGCCGTCACCGGCTTCCCGTAGAGCCGCAACTTTTCCAGCTCCACCGCGATGCGACCCATGTCCGCCGCCAGAGCCTCCACCAGCGCTTCCGACGCCGCCGGGTCAAGCGCGATCTTCATGTCGCGCGCCAGCCGATCGAGCTCCGTCCGAGCCTCTTCAGCGGTAAACCGCCGGAACTCCACAACCTCCGGAATCGAGCTGTAAAACTTCCGCACCCGCTCGGTCTTCGTCTTATCGTCGCCGTCGAAATCCCATCGCGCGGCCTCAAAGATGAGCGTTACGCCGGGCGTCGGATCTTTCACATACGCCGCGAGCAGCGCTTCCTCGCCCGCAGCCGCAGCGCGTCCCACTGAGGGCGCCGGCTCGTCATCCCCCTCATCGTCTCCCTCTTCGCTCGCAGCAGCAGCGCGGCTCACACGCGGCATTGCGGTCTCGGCCGCCTTCGCGAGTATCAACCGTTCGGAAGCAAAGAGCGACATCGCGCGCGCATCATCCACCACAGCCGCAAGCGAGGATTCCGCCATGTCGATCTGCTCCGGCTCCAGGCCCAGCGCCGTCACCACCGCGCTGCGGCACCGCGCGCGGTTGTAACCCTCCTGCCCCAGAAAGAGAATGACCGGCGGAATATCCTTCTTCTTCGCCCGCGCCAGAAACTGTGCCGGAGTCATGATGTCCTCAGAACTGCTCCAGCATCGCGCTCACCACGCTTTTCGCCACATCGCTCGAGAGCCGCTGGAACGCAGCCTCGCTCTCGTCGAAATACTGCCGCGGATCCGTGCTGATTTCATACGGCTGCTGATACACCAGACCCGGCTTATCGAGAAGAACCTTTCCCGAATGATCCACCAGCTTGAATTGCAGATAGACCACCACCTGCCCCGCCGTCGTACGGCCCGTGGCGTTGTCATAAAGCGGACTCCCGCCCTGCAGCATGTTTGCGATGCTGCCGTAGAGCACCACATCCGCCTTCGAAGGATCCGACACCAGCCGATAATGCGTGCGCGCAATCAGCTCGCGCGAGACCGACGCCGCCAGGTAGTTCGAAAGCCGGTACCGAACGCTGACGTTCGCCCACGGCGCGACGGCGATCGTGTGGATGTCAGCCGGCAGCAGATTCGCCTTGCCGGCGATGTGATATCCGCACCCCGCGAGCAGCAGAGCCGGAATCGCCGCGGCCACGCGCCGGATGCGCGCCAGGGTCATATCGTCTCCCGCACAATCAGCGCGGCCGTTTCGGCAACAACCCGCAGATTGTCCGCCGCTGCCCAAAGCCACACTGCGTTTCCATCATTTCGATCGGGCGTGATCGCGCCCACCGTGACGCCGCTCTGCCCGGCGATGCCCACGTTGTCCGGCGGCTCCACATCGTCGCCGCGCACATCGATCCAGTCGCCCAGCAGCGCCTCTTCGAGCGCATTCACATCCGGAGCTTCTTCAAATTCGATCCACATCGAGAAACTGTAGCCATGAAACACCGGCGCCTGCGCAACGCGAATGGACGGCATCGGCGTCCCCGTGGCTGTACGTTCGATCAGCGTCGCCAGATGCCGGTCGATCCGGTCCTCCACATCCTGCAGCTGTACGGCCGCTTCTTCCCCCAGCTTCGGCAGCAGATTGAAACCGAGCTGCGCCCCGAAAATCTCCTTTGGGATCTGCTGGAAAGACAACAAACTCACCACCTGCTTCTGCAGTTCATCGATACCGGCCTTGCCGCGCTCGCTCGCGGGCTCGAAAACCTGCACGATGGCCCGCGTAATCGCGTAAGACCGGTGGATGCGCGTCAGAACGAGCGCCATCGCAAGCGCCGCCGGATGTGCCGCCACCTGTGGCCCGTCGCGGTCCGGCTGGAAATCGGCGCCCTCCAGCTGCGGCGCACGCACGCGCGCGTCAGGATCATCTTCCGTCGCGCCGGTCAGATCAATCACCACGCCCGAAGGATTCGCCCCCAGCGCTATCTTCGAAGATTCCGCCGAACCCGCGAGAATCACCACCGCCGCGTCTTCCATCTCTTCGGGATCGAGCCGGCTGAGAATCGCAGGCTCATCGCCGATCGCCGCGATGCGCGTCGATTCTTCGTCATCGCCCGAAAGCAGCCGCAGATGTTCGCCGAGCGAAGTCTCGCTGAACACTTCGCGAATCTCGCGGCCGAGCAGCGTCTCACTTCCCACCAGCGCGATGAAATCAGCCAATCTGAGCCTCCGGATGGTCCTGCTGCGCCCGCATCGGCGGTTTCGGTTTTCCGCCGCGCCGGATGATACCGCCCACGCGAATGATAATTCCACTCGATACGTATATCGACGCCAGCACCAGCAGCACCACGCGCGCCCAGTTCCAGATGGCGTAAATCACCAGGCACATCAGAACCAGAATCAGCGGCGAGCGCGGCCGCAGCAGGTTCAGTTCCTTGAAGCTCCAGTAACGCCACGCGCTGATCATCAGGAACGAAAGCAGCCCCAGCAGCGCAACCCACGCCACGGACCACCACGGCTCTGTCACCGGCACGCTGCCCATCGCGAAAATCACCGCCGCCACCATCCCCGCGCCCGCGGGAATCGGCAGCCCGACAAAGTAACGCCGGTGCGGCGCGCCCGGATTGCTCGGCATCGGGTTCTTCTGGATGTTGAAGCGCGCCAGCCGCGCCGCGCCGCACGCGAGGAATAAAAACGAAAGCAGCTTTCCAAGACGCTGCAGGTGATCCAGAATGAATGACCCGCCGACGTCCGTAGCGAACATCACGCCCCAGACATAAGCAAGAATCGCGGGCGCAATCCCGAAGCTGATCACGTCGGCCAGCGAATCGAGCTCACGCCCGAATTCACTCGTGGTGTTCGTCATGCGCGCAATGCGCCCATCGAGTCCATCCAGCACGACGGCCAACCCGATCGTCTTCGCCGCCACCTCGAAATCCTGCTGCGCGATCCCGGGCTGCGTAGTGAAAGCCAGTGCTCCCTGGATCGTGTTCACGATCGACAGGTAGCCCAGAAAGATATTTCCGGCCGTGAACAGTGTGGGCAGCGCGTACGCCGCCCGCGGCGGCGGCCGCTTCACCGCGCGATGAGCCGGCGCCCCCTCGACTGGGATTTCCGCGGGATCTAGGTTTGACAAAGCGCGGGTTCCTTGAGGCCCGTCTTCATGGCCAGCGGAATCTCAACTTCGCCGCCGCGCCGCGCCAGGATGCTCGATCCGGCGGTGACACGCGCTCCCGGCGAAACTTCGATCGCCCATTCCGGGCCCAGAATCACATCCACGCGCGAACCGAATTTGATCAGGCCGATGCGCTCTCCTGTCTGCACAATGTCGCCCGGCTTTTTCGTGAAAATGATGCGCCGCGCGATCAGGCCCGCGATCTGCTTGAACACCACGAGAGTCCCGTCCTGTGACCGGATCGTGATAATCGTCTGCTCGTTTTCCGAAGATGCCGCTTCCTGGCTGGCCACCAGGAACTTGCCCTTCTGGTAGACGTACTCGGTGATCACACCGGAAACGGGCGAACGATTCACATGGACATCGAAAATGTTCAGAAAGATACTGATCCGGGTGCGGCCGTCCTCTTTCACCACGGCGACGACCTTACCGTCCGCCGGCGAAACCGCCACCGAGCCTACCGGAATCGGCCGTTCGGGATCGCGAAAAAACCAGGCGCAGAACGCCGCCAGAAGAAAAAGCGGCACCGCCGGAGCGGGGCCCAGAAGCCAGGAAATCAGGACGCCGGCTGCCGTAAACCCCAGCGCATAGTAGATGCCGTCGCGGACCATTATGAATTCCCATTTTATATGGAACGCGCAAGCCGCCCCTTTGGGCCTCAGTCCCCCGTGAAGATTCGTTCGAAGAAGCTGCGTGTCTCGCGCCGGATTTGCTTCATCACGGATTCCACCGTCCCCTGCTGCAGCGCAGGCGGTACCCAGCGGTGCACCAGCTCCGTCATCACGGCGATCTGCGTCGGATTTGTGGGCAACCGCCCTTCCGCATGACCCGTGGCGACGCGAAGTCCGTGATCGATCGCCCGGAACATCGTGGCGGCATCGCTGAGGAACGCGGCGTCTGACGCGCTGAGCCCGCCCGCCTTCACGATCACGTCGATACGCTTCGGCGTGTTGAGCGCTTTGTAGAAACTGCCGGCATCGCGCAGCCGCAGATACATCAGAACGAAGTCGATATCGTAGTACCCGCCCGTCCCCGCCTTCAGCGGATTCCGCACGCCCTGCTCTTTTTCGAGGCGCCACCGCATGTGCGCAAGCTCATCGCGCGATCTCCGCGCGAGGCCGTAACGTTCCCAATCGATCTTCTGCAGCTCGTTCAAAAACGCAGTGCCCTTCTCGATGTCCCCGGCGATCGCGCGCGCCTTCATGTAAGACAGCCCTTCCCACGCCTGCGCTTTGTTTGCGAAGTATTTCCGGTACGCGCCTTCCGTCTGCACGAGCGCGCCCTCCCGGCCGTTGGGCCGCAGCCGCGTATCGATCGTGAACACGACGCCATCGCCGGTATAAGAACTGATCACGCTGATGAGCCGTTCCGCCACGGTCGTCCAGAAAAGCGTCTCCGGCGCATCCTGATCCGGAATTACGAAATTCAGATCGGCGTCCGACGCCAGATCGAACTCACGCGTCCCCAGCCGGCCCAGCGCGATCACCGTCATCTGTTTGGCCGGCTTATAGCGCGGATCGGACGGCGGCGCACTGGCAATCGCTTCCTCGAGCGCAATATCGTATGCCGCTGCCACGATGGAATCGGCCAGATCCGAAGTACGCTGCAGCGTCCGGAATACCGGCACGGCGTGATAAACGCTGTCCGCCTGGATTCGCATCATCTGCTGGCGGAAATAAGTCCGCAGGCTGGCATCGCGGGGCGCCGTAAATCCGGTACGGCCCTGGCGCTCGCTGCACGCCCATTCAATTTGCCGCAGCAGCGCCGGATGCCGCACAAGCTGATCAGCGAAATACTGGCTGTGCTCAAACAGATCGATCACGCACCTGGCGACGTCCTGATTCGAATCCAGCAACGTCAGCCACTCGGGGTTCGCGACCACTTTTTCGAGGAACGATTCGAAGCTGTCCTGGCTTCGCACGATGCCGGCGGATGCGATCCATTGCCGGAACGAAGGCGCACGGTGCTCCAGAAAACGGCTCAGGTTGACGCTCGGAAATTCCGCGCGCGCCGGCCCGTCTTCCTGAAACGGAATGGACAGCTGCGGCTCGGAGAGCTCGTACGAAGTGGCGTACGGCAACGGAAACGATTCCGGCCGGTGCGAATGGATCACGCGCTCGTAGAGGTCCCGCACGTTCGTGAAGTGGTGATCCAGCTCGCGCTGCAGCGTACTCGCGCTCGGCAGTCCCGGCATCCCCGGCGGCATTTTTCTCGCCAGCAGATCGATATCTTCTTTCTCAACCGGCAGCGCGTGGGTCTGGCGGTCTTCATCGAACTGCAGCCGGTGTTCCACATGCCGCAGGAACTGATAGGCATTGGCGAGACGCGAATACTCCGCGGGTGACAGCAGTTCCTTATCGCGCAGCCGCGAAAGCGCAAGCAGCGTGCCGCCATGCCGGACCCAGGCTTCCCGTCCCCCATGCAGCCGCTGCAGGCACTGCACCAGAAATTCGATGTCGCGAATCCCGCCCTTCGCCAGCTTCACATCGAGCACCTCTTCCACGGGCGGCCGCGCCTGGCGGATTCTCGCGTTCTCCAGCCGCGTTCGCGCCGTTTTCGATTGCTTCTCATGGATGCGCGCCCGCGTTTCCGAAACAGCCTCCACGGTCCGGAAATCCGTCGTCGTCTGGTAGATCAGCGGCTCCACGAATTCCAGGAGCTCCGCCCCCGGGCGCGGATCGCCCGCCGCCACGCGCGCCTTAATCAGCATCTGCAGCTCCCACGCGCGCGCCCGGCTCGCATAATATTGCCGCATGCTTTCGAGCGACTGGCTGATCTCCCCCAGCCGTCCGTCCGGACGCAGCCGAAGATCCACGCGATAGCAGAGGCCCTCGGGCGAATACGTGGAAAGCAGCTCCGTCATCCGCCCCGCCGCGAGCTTGAAAAATTCGGTCGCCGTCAGAGGCTGGCTGCCGTCCGTTTGCCCGCCGCCCGAATGCACGAACATCAGATCGATATCGGAACTGTAGTTCAGCTCCCGCCCGCCCAGCTTGCCGAGCGCGATCACGGAGAATTCCGGCGCTTTCCGATTCGCATCGAGCGGCGTGCCGCGCTCGAGCGTCAGCTCACGCCGCACCGCGCGCCACGTCACGTTCAGGATGGCGTCCGCCAGATTCGAAAGGTCTTCCGCGGTTTCCGAAAGATCGGCGTACCGCATCACATCGCGCAGCACGATGCGCAGCAGTTGCCGCCGCCGGAACATCGCGAGGTCCACTGGCCGCGGCGTCGCGCCGCCCAGAGCCCGTTCGAGCGCATCCTCGTAGTCCTCCGCCAGAAATCCGCGATGCAGATCCCGCGCATCCGCAATTTCCATCAGCCATTCCGGATGATTGATGACCGATTCCGAAAGAAACCGGCTCCAGGAGAAGACATGCATCGCGTAGCGCAGCGCGATGAGATTGCCCGTAATCGCCTCAGCCGCATCCGGCGCTTCGGTGATCAGCCGCTTCAGATAGTGGACGGCGTCATCCCGATTCGGCAACGAATGCAACAGCGCCTGCACCACGCGAAACACATCGCGCGGCAGCCGTTCGAGCGCGGCGATCGCGGAGGTCGCGCGCTGCGTATCGCGGAATTCAATCTCTTCGAGGAGATTCGAGGCGGTGAGTTCCGGCACCTTCTCCGATTATCCGACTTCCGATTCCAGGCTCACCTCATCACCCGCCTGAATCAACCCCGGACGGATGATGCGGGCGTAGAAACCACCATGCGCCCAGCGCGGCGAGGTCACGTCTTTCGCCTGGCATTGTTCGTCGAAAATTTCGGCTTTGATCGCAGGCCCGTAAACATCCAGGTTCGCGCACGGAGTCCGCAGCTTCGTCAGTTCGATGACCGCATCCTGCCCGACCCGATAACGCTGCCCCACACGCCACCGATGCGGGTCCATTCCGGAAACCGTGAGATTCTCCCCCAGCGCGCCGTAAAACACGGGGAAACCACAGGCCGCCAGTTCGTCGATCACCTCAGCCGACGCCATCAGCACCGCCTTCATCGGCCCGCCGTGCACCAGACGGTTGCGGCACATGTCGCCCTCAATCGACGTTTCGGTCAGCATCACCGGCCCCACGATGCCGCGCTTGGGCAAGCCGCCTCCCGAGCGGTTGATCTGCGTCAGAATTCCCGTCGCCAAGTTATTATTCTCTGCGATCCTCGCCCCGCTCGCGCTAATCTCAAGTTTTGGATAACCTCACGCACTCCCTCGTGGGTCTTTTCCTTGCCCGCTCCGGACTCAAGCGCTTCACCCCTCATGGCACCGCCATCCTCGTGCTGGCCGCCAATGCCCCCGATGCCGACGTCGTCTCCTGGTTCTGGGGACGCGCCACCTGGCTGCACTGGCATCGCAACATCACACAGTCGCTCGCCGGAGCGCCCGCCATGGCGCTGCTCAGCGTGGCGGCTGTCGCGCTGTTCGCGCGCAAAGAAAGAGTGCAATGGCTCCCCGCGTTCTGGATCGCGCTCGTGGGCGTGGCCTCGCACATCCTGCTCGATCTCACGAACGTCTATGGCGTCCGGCTGCTGCTCCCGTTTTCCAGCCATTGGTCGCACCTCGATCTCACGCAGGTGGTCGATCTCACCATCTGGGGCATCCTGCTGCTCGGCGTGATCGCGCCCTGGTTTTCGCGTCTGGTCGGCTCCGAAATCGGCGAAGCCAGACCGGGCCGCGGCAATGCCGGATGGGCCGT
>CAZPZE010000065.1:0-8101 GCA_964590625.1 uncultured Solibacteraceae bacterium | reverse complement strand
GGGAGTCTGCTGCTGAATCATCTGGATAAGGGCGGGCTGACGCGGCCGATCCTGATCATTGTCGGAATCACGGTGCTGATTTCGGCGGCGGGAACGTTCTGGCGGAGCATTTCGCCGAAGGGCGTGGCGAAGAAGCCGGTGCATCCGATGTGGCTGCCGGCGGTGTTTGCGCCGATTGGGTTCGAGGTCGGGTTCTCGTCGGCGGGCGCGGGGGCGCTGGGGACGCTGGCGCTGATGCGGTTCACGACGCTGGTTCCGTCGGAGATCGTCGGGACGGACCTGGCGTTCGGGCTGCTGATTTCGATCTTCGCCGGCGGGATTCACGCGACCACTACGGGAGTGCCGTGGCCGGTCCTGATCAAGCTGCTGGCGGGCGGAATTCCGGCGGTGCTGATCGGGACGCAACTGACGAAAGTCGTGGAGCCGCGGAAGATGCGGCTGGCACTGTGCGTGTGGCTGATCTATATCGGCGGGCAGCTTTCCTGGCGGGCGATTGAAGGTCCGGGAGCATCGCCGGCGCCGTCTTCGGTTCAGGCAGCTTCGCCGAAGTGAGAAAATGCGACTGTCCCCTTCAGGGACGGATATGCGTTTCCGTCATGCGGTGGCGATCGCTTTGCTGGGACTGAGTGCCGGGTTCGCGCTGGTGGCCCAGCGGCCGTTCAAAGAATATCCGGCGATCGAGTACGGCGACTTTCCGATTCCTCCCGATTACAACAAGAAGACTGAATGGGTGCGGGCGCGGCTGCGATATCCGGATATTTATGGATATCCGTTCAAGCAGTTGTTCTACCGGAACGGGGAGGAGTTTCCGGGTTACTGGACGATGGACTATCCGCGGTCGGACCGGCATCTGCTGGCGGGGGTGAAGCGACTGACGCGGATCGACGTGCGGTCGGCCGAGCAGGTGGTGAATCTCGACGGCACCGACGATGTCTACAACTGGCCGGTGATGTATGCCGTGGAAGTGGGACACTGGCTGCTCCCGGATGATCAGGCGAAGCAGCTGGGGGAATATCTGAACCGCGGCGGATTCCTGATGGTGGATGATTTTCACGGCAACCGCGAATGGCAGATCTTCGTGCAGAGCATGCAGAAAGCACTGCCGGGGCGGGAGATTGTCGATATCCCGAACAACGATCCGATCTTCCACACGATCTACGAGCTGGATGACCGGTTTCAGGTGCCGGGCGCGCAGTACTTCGAAAGCGGTCTGACGTACGAAGCGGGCATGGATCAGACGGTCAGCGGCGCGCCGGATTACCGGGGCGGGATGACGCCGCATTGGCGCGGAATCTATGACGACAAGGGGCGGATCATGGTGGCGATCTGCCACAACATGGATCTGGGGGATGCGTGGGAAGTATCGGATGAGCCGCGGTATCCGGAGAAGTGGGCTTCGCTGGCGTATCGGATCGCGACTAATTATTTTATCTATGATCTGACCCATTAGAAATAACGGGCCACAGATAAACACAGAGCAGAATTTTTCAGAGCTGGTCTTTGTATTGTTCGAGGGCGACCTTTACGAGCTGGGTTCTGGTTCGCACGCCCAGTTTGGCGCAGACGTGACGCATGGAGGCTTTGACGGCGGCTTCGGAGATGCCGAGCTTTTCGGCCATGTCGCGGTTGGTCATGCCGTGAAGGACGGAACTGACGACGGCTTTATCGCGCGGGGTCAGGGTTTGTGTGCGGGGCTTGCGAGTGCGATCCATCGAGCGGAGGATGGGGGCGAGATAGACGCTTTCGATCGAGATCTCACCGCCCGAAACCTGCAGGATGGCTTCGCGCAGTCTTGCGAATGAGTGCCGCTTGTGGATGATGCCTGCGACGCCGGCCTGCATGAGCTGCACGGCTTCGGCGTCGCTGATGCCTTCGGTCACGATGAGGATGCGTCCTTCAAAGCGCGAGCGGCGCGCTCCCTGCACGAAGTCGATC
Organism: uncultured Solibacteraceae bacterium; assembly: GCA_964590625.1. Lineage (GTDB taxonomy): Bacteria > Acidobacteriota > Terriglobia > Bryobacterales > Bryobacteraceae > BOG-234. The sequence goes on along the minus strand of CAZPZE010000065.1, from coordinate 6,166 downwards.
GCGCGTTCGGCGCCGAGATCGACATCGAGGAGAACGAGCGTTGAGTTTGTTTCCTTCAGCCTGTCGAGCGCTTCGCTGGCAGAGCCGGCGTGACCGGTGACGCGAAAGCGCGATTCTTTTTCCAGCAATCGAATCAAACCTTCGCGAAACATCTCGTGATCATCGACGAGGAAGAGCCTGATCAGTTCATTCATTAGGCTATCGAAAGATAGGTTAAAAGTTTAGCAGATTGCAGCAAGTCAAAGGCCTGCGAAATTAGCTGTGCTTATGGCGACCCGTGAAAATCGTTGTAATCCGAGCGATTTTTGATTACCAGGGCTATCTTTCGAGCTTTGCAAAGGAATATCTTTCCTGGTAATTGAAAGTATTGATTGGACGCAGTTGGTTTAGCGTCGCTAGACTGCAGTTTCCGGCACATATTTTTCGGGCGCGCCCTGTCTGCCTGCCCCGTGTCCGGCGCTGAAGTATCCAAACCATCACAGGGAGAATTGCTCATGAACACGAAGTTGTCTTTTGCGCAGAAGCTCACCCGCCTGCGGGCGCGGCTGCGCGATTCGGAATGGCGGCGCTATGGTGCGCTGCTGGTTTCCGGGAAGCTGACCGCGATCGGTCTGCTGCTGGTGGCGATGGCGTTTATCAATCCCGATCTGCTGGGACTGAGCGCGCACGCGGCCGATCCGCAACTGAAGGGCAACGACGTCGTCAACCCGATCAATACGGTGTGGACGCTGGTGGCGGCCTTTCTCGTGTTCGGCATGCAGGTGGGCTTCACGATGCTCGAAGCCGGGTTCTGCCGCTCGCGCGAGACGGTGAACGTGCTGATGGAATGCGTGGTGGATACGTGCCTTTGCGGCATTCTGTTCTACGCCTGGGGCTTCGCGTTCATGTTCAGCCACGGCAGCGGATTCATCGGCAGCAACTGGTTCTTCCTGCAGGGCGCGCCGGCCACTTATGAAGGCACAGGCGTGGCGTTTCTCGCCGTGTGGATCTTCCAATTCGCGTTCGCGGACACGTGCTCGACGATTACTTCGGGCGCGATGATCGGACGCACGGGCTGGATCGGCGATCTGCTGTACAGCTTCTGCGTATCCGGATTTATCTATCCGATCATCGGTCACTGGACTTGGGGTCCGGACGGGTTCCTCGCGACGATGGGAACGAAAGACGGGTTCCTGCCGTGGGTGGGGACTGGCTTCCACGATTTCGCGGGCTCGACGGTGGTGCACTCGATCGGCGGTTTCGTGGCGCTGGCGGGATCGATCGTTCTCGGTCCGCGCATTGGGCGCCGGTTCAAGCGGGATGGCGGCGGGCCCATGCTGCCGCACGATCTGACGATCGCGGTTTCCGGCGGTCTGCTGCTGTGGTTCGGATGGTACGGCTTCAATCCGGGTTCGACGCTTTCGGCGATGGACTTTATCGGGATTGGCCGGGTGGCGGCGAACACGACGCTGGCGGCGTGCGCTGGCGGTCTGGTCGCAATGTTCGTGGCGTGGATCCCGAATAGAAAGTGGGACGTGAGCTTCACGACGAACGGCTTCCTGGCGGGTCTGGTGGCGATTACGTGTCCCTGCTACTGGGTGAGTCCGACGGGTTCGATCATTCTCGGAGCGGTTGCGGGTTTGATCGTGTATCTCGGGGTTGAGCTTCTCGAATATCTCCGGATCGACGATACGATCGGCGCGGTTCCGGTGCACGGTTTGTGCGGCGTGTGGGGAACGCTATCGCTCGGTCTGTTCGCGTCGGGCGAGTTCGGCGCGACCGGGAATTTCGCGCCGGATAATTCTGCTCCGCTGAAGGGCCTGTTCTACGGCGGCGGCACGCAGCTGCTGACAGCGCAGTTCATCGGCAGCGCGATCACCTGCATTGCGACGTTTACGGTCGCGATGGCGGTGATGTACGGGCTGAACGCGGTCGGCCTGCTGCGCGTCTCGAAGGAAGGCGAACTCGAAGGTCTGGATCTGCACGAGCACGGCATTTCCGCTTACCCCGAGTACGTGATTTCTTCGGTGGTGACGCCGGCGGCGATGACGATCTCGCGCGACCGGTAAATGCGCGGCTGATATCGATGGCTTCGCGCGGCAGCCTGAAGTGAGCCGCCGCGCGGGGCGGACCAGAGAACAGGAGATACGAGACATGAAGAAGATTGAAGCAATCATTCAGCCGCACAAACTCGATCAGGTGAAGGAAGCCCTGAAGGCGGCAGGCGTGGACGGCATCACGATTTTCGAAGTACACGGGCACGGCCGGCAGAAGGGGCACACGGAAACGTATCGCGGCGCGGAATATAAGGTGGATGTGCTGCCGAAGGTGAAGATCGAGCTGATCCTGGGCGATGCGGATCTGGAGCGGATCGTCGGTGTGATCACGGAAGCGGCGCGCACGGGCAAGATCGGCGACGGCAAGATTTTCGTTTCGAATATCGAGGAAGCGATTCGTATTCGGAACGGCGACCGGGGGCAGATGGCGCTCTAACGGGCGCTGTTTTACTCTGGTAGTCGCGCCACCACGTTTGCTGGCACAACGAATCGATGGAAAATAATCAATCCTCATCGAGCGGCACCGCACGGGTCGTTGTTGCCACCACGGTTGCGCTGTCGTTCATTTCTTTCTGGCGGGGTGCGGCGATCGTCCTGAGCGACCTCGCCTCCTCCGCCTTTTATGCTGGGGGCATCGCGGAGCAGGCGATCGGGAAGAGCGCGCCCTGGTTCATCCTGGGCGTGATGCTGTTCAGCTTCGCGGTGCGGTCGGTGTACATGGAAGGCTGCAGCATGTTCGTGCGCGGCGGGGTGTACGTGGTGGTGCGCGATTCGATGGGGTCGTTCATGGCGCGGCTGTCGGTTTCGGCGCTGATTTTCGACTTCATTCTGACCGGGCCAATCAGCGGCGTCAGCGCGGGGCAATATCTGGGGAACTTCCTTAATGAACTGGCTCAGATTCTGCACTCGAATGTGCGTGTGCCGCCGAATCTCTTCGCGGCGAGTTTCGGACTGCTGGCGACGGCTTATTTCTGGCGAAGCAACATCAAAGGGATTCACGAATCGAGCGGCCAGGCGCTGCGGATCATGCAGATCACGACCGTGATGGTGGCGATCTTCCTCGTGTGGTGTCCGCTGACGATGCTGCTGCACGGCCCGGCGCAGATTCCTCCGCCGCCGACATTTGCCAATCTTCATTTTTCAGACGAGAGCCTCGGGTGGTTCAAGGGAACTTTCTGGGTGCAGATACCGTTCGCGCTCACGATCATGGCTTTCGGGCACTCGCTGCTTTCGATGAGCGGTTTCGAAACGCTGGCGCAGGTGTATCGGGAAATCGGCTATCCGAAGCTCAAGAATCTGAAGCTGACGGCGAATACGGTTTGTATTTACGCGGTCATCTGCACGGGCGTGGTGACCGTGCTGGCGGGAATGATCATTCCCGACTCCGTACGCGGCCAGTACACGCAGAATCTGCTGGGCGGGCTGGCGATGTATCTGGCGGGGCCGACGATTCTGAAGCTGGCGTTCCACCTGTTCGTGGTTACGGTGGGCGTGCTGATTCTTTCCGGCGCGGTGAACACGTCGCTGATCGGCGCAAACGGAATCCTGAACCGGGTGGCGGAAGACCGGGTGCTGGTGGAGTGGTTCCGCAAGCCGCATAAGAAGTTCGGAACGACATACCGGCTGATCAATTCGATCGCGCTGCTGCAGGTGGCGACGATTCTATTCAGCCGCGGCGATCTCTACATCCTTGGTGAAGCGTATGCGTTCGGCGTGGTGTGGAGCTTCTTCCTGAATTCGCTGGGCGTGGTGGTGCTTCGGTTCAAGCGTCACGATCAGGAATACAAGCATCCGGGCAACATCATGATCGGCGGGAAAGAGATTCCGGTCGGGCTGATTACGACGACGCTGGTGCTCTTCCTCGTGGCGATTGCGAATCTCGGGACCAAGAAGGTCGCGACGATTTACGGCATCACGTTCACGCTGGTGCTGTTCGCGGTGTTCACGATTTCAGAGCACATTAACAAGCGGCGTCAGGGTCCGAGCGAGGAAAAGAAGGGACTGGAAGCGTTCAATCTCGATGCGCAGACGGAGATTGATGACCGAAGCGTGCATGCGCGGCCTGGCTGCGTGATGGTGGCGGTCCGCGATTACTCGCAGATCTATCATCTGCAGAGCGTGCTGCGGAAAACAAACCTGCGGCGGCACGACATTGTGGTGGTGACGGTGCGGCTGATTGGCGGGACCGGCGGTTACGATCTGCGCAACGAACAGCTTTTCGACAACTATGAACGAGAGCTGTTCAGCCGTGTGGTGGAGATGGCGGAGAAGGAAGGCAAGACGGTGGACCTGCTGGTGGTACCGGGGATTCGTCCGTACGACGCGCTGGTGCAGACGGCGGCGAAGCTGAAGGCGTCGCGGCTGGTGACCGGGGTATCGCCGGGAGTCGATTCAGGCGATCTGGCGATGAGGATCGGTCAGGCGTGGGAGCGGCTGCCGGAGCCGCGGCCTGCGCTGTCGCTGGAAGCGATTGCGCAGGGACGTCCGACGACGTACGTGAACCTGGGGCCGCATCCGCCGCGGTTGTGGCCGGAGGATGTGGAGCGGGTACACGAGCTGTGGCTGGAAGTTTCGAACCGGATGGGCTCGCATCTGCACCATCGCGATGTGGTGAGCGTGGCACTGCGCCGGCTGCAGGGAGATCTGAGCAGCGAAAGGCGCGAAGATGTATTCCTCGATTTCGATTACGAGATGAATGCAGTGCACGGAGTCGAAGTGCCGCTGCCAGAGGAAGAGGAGTAAGGTTCGAAATAAATAAACCGGCCACGACGAGATCGCCGTGGCCGGTTTTTGTTTTGCCGGAGTGTGTAGCGGTTAGCGGGCGGGCCGGCGACGGCGGGCGATTCCAACGCCAGCCAGACCAGCCGCGATCAGAAGCATGGAAGCCGGTTCCGGCGTCTGCGGAGCAACTTCGTTAACGGACGCGAAGACCTGATTGTTGGCATTATCCTGGCCGATGTAGCAGCTGACGCCGAGTTGGAGAGGGCTTCCGGTACCGCAGAAATTATCGCCCGAACTCGCCGTAGCGACCTCGGACTGCAACTGCAGAGTGTGGTCATCCACGATGGAGAGGACGTTATAGCCGCTCTCGCCCGGGGCTTCCATCCAGGTTTGAGGCAGATCATTCGAGTTGGTAGTAATTCCTAACGACGAAAGATCGACCGTCCAGTTGTCTGAGGTGCCGGTGATGGCGCTGGAATCGAGTAAGTTGCCGTTAAAGTTAACGGTCAGGGTATCGACGCCGGCTCCGCCACCGTCAATATATTCCGTGAACGAAATACCGATGTTGTCGGCATGGGCCATCTGAACTGTGCTGAGCACCGCCGCGCACGCGACGAGCAGGGGTATTGCAAAACGTCTCAAATTAACCTCCGCCAGCGCGAATTTTTATAACTAAAGTTAGGCTGGCGGTCAATCTTACCAATTCAGGACCCTGGTGCGGACCTGCGGAAGTTACCGGAATTGCTTGAGTTGGCTGCTATTTCGCGGCGCGGGCGACGGCGAGGGCTTTCGTCTGCGCGGCGGGCGCATATTCCATGACTGCTCCCTGCGCGAGGAGTCTCGCGGTGAGCGCGGCGGAGTCGATCGACTGGACCGGAACGTTGCCGGCGATGGCGAGTTTAGCGGCGTCACCGGCGGCCTGACCGAGGATCATGTACTGCGGCTCCATGCGGACCGAGGAGTAGGCGACGTGGCTGGCGGAGAAGGCGACGGGGACGAGAAGATTCTCGGCTTCGGCGCGCTTCGGGACCATCACGCGGTAGGGAATCTGATAGGGCTTGACGGCGACCTGCATGTCGCCTTCGTTGCGGACGAATCCGCCGGAGACGATGCGCTCGACGTTGTGGGAATCGCTGTTGTAGGAGCCCATGCCGATGGGGTCAGGCTTGGTGAGGTTCGTCTGGAGATCCTGCTGGATCATGACGTATTCGCCGATCATGCGGCGGTCTTCGCGAATGTAGAGCTGGCGGGGCCAGTGATCGGTGTCCGTGAATTCGTTCGCGCAGAGTCCCCAGGAATTCATTTCGCGGCGGACGGCTTCGGGGACTGAGGGATCGTTCGCGAGGAAGTAGAAGAATCCGGCCTGATAGTTTTTGTGCGCCTGCCAGATTTCGTCGCGCTGTGCATAG
>CAZPZE010000064.1:0-18194 GCA_964590625.1 uncultured Solibacteraceae bacterium | reverse complement strand
CCAAAACACTTTCCTGGCTGCGTAAATGCTACGTCAAACGTGATGGATACCACCATCTCACCCGTAGCACTGGCGCTCGCCTTTGCCGCCCTGTGTCTTGGTGCTTTTATCTATTCCGTTCGTATCCGGTGGTTTTCCCGCTTCACGCGAGGCTTTCTTGTAACCATGATCCTCGCCATCGCAGGATTTGCTTTTCTTGCGACCACCGTATCGGGATTGTGGCAGTACGAGGCCGGGAAGTCGATCATCCATCGCAAGATCGTCGACGGGCTCGATGAAGTGGGCAGCATCATCGCGGCACATCTGGCAGACATGCTGAAGATTGAAGCCGACGAGCTTTCCACTTACACGAAATACCTTCCCGAACCGGTGGCGGCGAATCGCGGACGGCTTGCCGCCAGTCTGCACTTCATGGATCTGCTCAATGAAGAGATCCTGCAGATCAATGTCTTCGATCGCGGCGGAGCCGAACTCAGTTCGTCCAACACGAAGCACGCGGCGGAGCCGGTAGACCACACCGCCGTGGCGTGGGCTCTGGATGGAAAACGATATATTTCGGACGCCTACTGGTCTGCCGCGGACAGCCGTTACGTTCTGATCATGGCGGTCCCCATTGCGGGTCCGAATGGGCAGGCCGCTGGCGCATTGACCATTCGCTACGATCTCCAGGCTGAGCTTTCCGGCCTGATCCGGTCGACCCGCTCCTCTCAGGACGGCTACGCGGTGATCGCCAATCATGCCGGCCGCATCCTGGCTCATCCGGATTCCCGCCGGATCGGCGACGATATCTCCACCTATGCCGCCTTCGAGCAGGGGCGCGAGGAAAACAAGGGGTGGATGACGGCGATAAACAAGAGCGGGCAGAACAGGCTCTTCGCTTATCAAAGCCTTCCTTCGCCCGCCACTATCAATCCGCAAAACTGGGTCCTGCTGACTGAAATGGATGAGGACCAGGCGATCGCGCCCATTCGGGACCTGCGTTTGACATTCCTGCTTTCCCTCGTGCTGCTGACGGTCGCGGGCGTGCTGATCGCGCGCAGGGTAGCGGTCTCGATCTCGGCGCCCATGCAGCAACTGGTCGAACTTGCCGGAACCATACAGAGTGGCGTTCTGACCGCGCGCACCACCCTCAGCGGCCGCGATGAAGTCGGCCAGTTGGCCCTGGCGCTGAACGAAATGACGCGGGGCCTGAATGAGCGCGACCGCATCCGCGAGCTTTTCGGCCGCTATGTGGCGACGCAGGTCTCCGACCGCATTCTGAAAGGCGAGATTTCGCTCGGCGGCGAAAGCCGCCAGGTCACTATCCTGTTTTCCGACATTCGCGGTTTCACGGAGATGTCCGAGCAGATGACGCCGGCGCAGGTGGTCGCGTTCCTGAACGACTATTTCTCCGAAATGGTGGAGGCGGTGTTCGAGCAGAATGGCGTGCTCGACAAGTTTCTTGGCGATGGCATGATGGCAGTGTTCGGATCGATGGGCGATATGCCGGATCATCCGCGCCGCGCCGTGCTGGCGGCATTGCGCATGAAAGCGCTGCTGAGCAAGATCAACGGCGACCGCGCGATCCTCGGCAAGCCTCCCATCAATATCGGGATCGGGATTCATACCGACGATGTGATCGTGGGGAATATCGGGACCCGCAAGCGCCTCGAATACACGGTCATCGGCGACGGCGTCAATACCTGCTCACGCGTGGAAGCGCTGAACAAGGAGCTGGGCACCACGATCCTCATCACCGGAACCACGTGGGAAGCAGTCAAAAACGATTTTGTCTGCCGCCCTATGCCCGAACACGAACTACGAGGCAAGAAAAAGAAGCTGCCTTGTTACGAAGTCGTGAGCGTGAAAAGCCCGGGGAATGCGGGTGAGGATCAGCATGCCAGTGCAGCGCCCGCTACGGTATGAGCGCATCGAGATAACTCTTATCCCGATTGAACACCGGAATCTCCCGATCGACTTCCCACTTCTTCCCATCCGCCGCGCTGCGCACCACTCTTCCGCGCTTGAAGTCAGCCGGTTCTTTCGCCCAGTTCACGCCCTTCGCGAACAGCATTTCGTGCTTCTCCTGCGTCGACTTCCCCACCAGTTCCGCATGCGAGTAGTGCGCCGACGCGAGCATGTTCAGACTATTCGCCGACGCGTCGAGCTGGCGCCAGAGAAAATACTTCTCCACCTCCGCGCGCTGCGAGATCACGAGCATACGCGAATCGAACGCCGCCACGTGCTCGCCTCCGAACGCGCGATTGAAGTACCCCGTGAAGAGACTCGCCGAAACCGACACAATCTTCTGCACATTCCCGTCGAACCAGAGGGCGGACGTTTCCTTCTCGAAGTCCGTCAGCAGGAACGAATACTCATCACTCTGTCCGTAGGCAAAGCGGCAGCCGATCATCTCTCCGCACAGTCCGATCGCCGCCTGATCGAGCGCATCCGCCAGCGGACGGCAATACGGCCGCTGCATTTTGCGCGTGAACGTGTGGAAGGCACGGCCATCGATCCGGATCACCAGATAGGTGCGGCGCGGCACGAAAAGACGCAGTGCGTCTTCGTAATCCTGCTTCATCCGCCGGCCCAGATCGTCTTTCACAAAGCGATTATGGCAGTATCATTGCAGTGCGCGTCGTACTGGATACCAATATCCTCGTCTCGGCCTGTTGGAAGCCCAGGGGCAATGAAGCGGAAGTTGCGCGGCTTGCCACCACCGGCCGCATCACGCCCTGTGTGAGTTCCGCAATCGTGGCCGAATACCGCGACGTGCTCTCACGCCGCAAGCTGGCTGGAATCAGCGTGATGGCCGCGGAACTTCTGGCATCGCTCGAACGCTCCGCGGTGACCGTGGAAACCGGTGAGCCGGTGCGGGCGTCCGTGGATGAGGACGACAATCGCTTCCTCGAATGCCTGGATGCGGCGGGGGCCGAGTTTCTGATCACCGGAAACCTCCGGCACTATCCCGAAGTCTGGGGCGCCGCCCGCATCGTGAATGCGCGCACCTTCCTGTCGCTAAAGTATAGAGAGTGACCGAACACGTGACAAGAAGTGTCCTGATCGTCGATGACGACGAAAGTCAGCGATCCGCGATGACGCATCTGCTCTCGGGCTGGGGCTACGAGGCGCTCGCCGCCGTGGATGGCCGCGACGCGCTCGCGAAGCTGGCCGATTTCGATGCCGATGCCATCATCACGGACCTGAACATGCCGAACCTCGACGGCACAGGCCTGCTGGCGGAATTGCAGAAGACCGCCGCGCCACCGCCCACCATCGTGCTCACGGCATTCGGGAGCGTGGAGAAAGCGGTGGAGGTGGTGCGCGAATCGGGCGCCTACTGGTATCTCGAAAAACCGGTCCAGGCGCGCGTGCTCCACACGATCCTCGATCGCGCCGTCGCGCAGGCCAAACTCGCCCAGCATTCGCAGCGGCTCGAACGCCAGCTTTCGGTACGCGGAGAACTCGGCGGCCTGGTAGCGCAATCTGCCTCGATGCGCCGCGTTTTCGCACAGCTCGAACAGGCGGCGCCGACGAAAGCCACCATCCTCATTGGCGGCGAGACTGGCACGGGCAAGGAAGTGGCGTCGCGCGCGATTCACGATCTCAGCCCACGGCGCGGCGGCCCGTTCCTCGCAATGAACTGCGCCGCACTGCCCGATACCCTGATCGAAAGCGAACTCTTCGGCCACGAAAAAGGCGCGTTCACAGGCGCAGCCGACCGCCGCGCCGGCTATTTCGAGCTGGCGAACGGGGGCACGCTGTTGCTCGATGAAATCGGTGAAATGCCCATCAGCACGCAGGCGAAACTGCTGCGCGTGCTCGAAGACCGCAAGATCCGGCGGCTGGGCGGCGCGCGCGAGATCGAAGTGGACGTCCGCATCGTCGCCGCCACCAATCGCGATCTGCGCGAGGGCATCTCGAAGGGGACATTCCGCGAAGATCTTTATTTCCGGCTGAACGTTTTCGAAGTCCATCTGCCGCCGCTGCGCGAACGACGCGAAGATATTCCGCTGATCGCGCGGTCGCTGATCGAAAGCCTGAACCGGAAGCACGAATGCCGCGTGACGGATATTGCGCCCGACGTGGAAGCGCTCTTCGCCGAGTATCCCTGGGGCGGCAACGTGCGCGAACTGCGCAATGTGCTGGAGCGCGCGGTGATTCTGGCGGGCGAAGGCGTCATCCAGCGCAGCCATCTGCCGGCGGGATTCGCCGGCCTGCCCGGACATCTGGTGGAGAACGCCTCGGGCGAAGTCACGCTCCGCCCCGGCGTTACGGTAGACGAGGCTGAGCGCCGGCTCATTCTGATGACGCTGAAGCACACGAACGGCAACCGCGCCCGCGCGGCCGAACTTCTGGGCCTCAGCGTGAAAACGCTTTTCAACAAGCTCAAACTGTATAACGAACCTGGCGAACCGGAAGAATGAAACTGCGCGCGCGCCTGCTGGTGCTCTCGATCTCGACGGTCGCCGTGATCGTCACGGTGCTGTTCGCGCTTCATCTGGACAGCCTCACGCGCAACTGGCTCGATTCCGCCCTCGAGCACAGCAATCTGGCCGGACAGGAGATCGTGAAAGATATCGTCGATCAGATCTCCGACGCCCCACCAGGCGAGCCGGGGGAGACGCCCGACCAGAGGAAGCAAACGTGGGTCACCATCATTGCCGACGACAAATCCCTGGCGGACGCGATGGTGGAACAGGCTGCGATGCGCTCCGTCTCCATTGTCGAGATCAATATTCTGGATGAGAACGGCCGCGTGATCAATTCGTCCATTCCGTCGCGGATCGGGCAGGATGCGCCCCGCCGCCAGAACCTGCAGGCGGTTCGCGATTCGGGATTTTTTGGACGGCTGAGGGCCATCGCCGGATCGCGCGACGATTATCAAACCCGCATTCCGCTCGGCCTCATGGGCGCGCAGGAGCCGGCCCGCCCGGTATTCCAGGTTCAGGTTCTGGTTTCGTCGATTCTGCTCTGGGACAAAGTGCGGCCGGAGCTGCAGAGCACCGCTTACGTCTCCATCTTCGCGCTGCTCGCCGCCGCGGGACTCGCGGGCATTTCGGCGCACCTGGCGCTTCTCCCGGTGCGCCGCATCGGCCGCGTGGTCGATACGCTCGCTGTCGGCAAGCCGCTCGGCCTTTCGCTTCCCCCGGCGGAAGACGGAGAGGACCGCGAAGTAGCCGCCATCGAATACAAACTCAGTCTGATCGGCGAACAGATGGAAGGCGCGCGCCGCGACGCCGACCAGATCCGTTCATTCGGCAGGCTTGCGCGAAGCGTCGCGCATGAAATCAAGAATCCCCTGAACGCCATCGCGCTGCGGCTCGAAACCCTGAGAATGCGCGTGGCGCCGGAAGTTCCGGAGGCCGAAACCGACATTGACCTGGTCAGCAACGAAGTGCAGCGGCTGGATCGCGTGGTGCGCACATTCCTCGATCTGAACAAGCCGATGGAACTCGATATCGCGGCATTCGACGCGGTGGAACTCGCCGGGGACGTGATGGAAACGATGCGCCCCGCGGCGCGCCAGGCCAACGTGGAACTCACGATCGAAAAGCCTGCCGGGCCGTTCCTGGTGGAGGGTGACCGCGGACTCCTCCAGCAGGGGCTGGTCAACGTCCTCAACAACGCCATACAGGCGATCGCCGGGACCGGATCGCCGGGGCGCGTTCATATCGCCGTGTCCCATCAGAACGACAACTGTGCCATCGCAGTGACCGATAATGGTCCTGGGATGCCCGAAAGCGTGCAGGAGCGGATTTTCGAGCCGTATTTCACTACCAAGGCCGCCGGCTCGGGTATTGGCCTGGCTGTGACCAGACGCGCTCTGGAACTGCATGGCGGGGGCATTCGCGTAAAGAGTTCGCTGGGCGAAGGCGCCACCATGGTTTTGTCGTTTCCGGTGAGAGCACGGAGTCGCGTTTGAATCCGGTCCGCATCATCATCGTGACGGGAGCGCTGACCGTCTCCAGCGGCTGCCTGTTTCACAAGACGCCGAAGGCAACTGCGCCGGTGTCGATTCCGCCAGCGCCGATCGTGATTCCCGCCCCTTCCACAGCAGAGCCGCGGCCGGTGCAGGCGCAGACACCCATCGAGAATCCGATTCCGGAAGCGACGCTGCCGCCCGCGGAAACTCCGCAGCCCAGGCCGACCCCGGCCCCGCCGCCGGCCACCCGGCGGCGCAATTCGGGGACGCGCCCGGCGCCCGCGCCGCCCACTCCCATTGCGCCCGCGCCTCCGGAGGCGCCCGCGCCCGCGCTAGGGGCCATTCTCTCGCCGGAGGACAGAAGGAGACTGGATGCGCAGTATCTCTCCGACCTTGGAGCGGCGAATCAGATCCTGAAAGGGCTGAACGGCAGGGCGTTAAATTCGGAACAGCGGGATTCGGTGAGCCGCGCGCAGGCGTTTATCCGGCAGGCGGCGCAGTTCCACGATCGCGATCTGGCGACTGCGGCCGAGTTAGCGCGGCGGGCAAAAGTGCTCACGCAGGACCTGGCAGGCTCGCTGCGGTAAGAAGACGAATTCGACGCCAGCGGACACGCGACTACTGAAGTCCATGTCCCTGAATTAGTACAGCTATTCAGGAGACACAACACCAGCGCCTGGGGCGACGCTTCCGCGTTGCCGCCGGACTTCTGCCCGGCGTGCTCGGGTGCCGGAGAATTCGGACTGCCCCAGCAACGCCGGCCGGGGGGCCGGCGTGGGGGGCGGGGGCGCCGCCGTCCAGTACGCGCAGCGCCATCCCGGACAGCGCCGAAGCGCCGCCCAACAACAAACCGGCCAGCGCCTCGGATGAGACGCTGGCCAGGATGGAACGCCGAAATTGTGTATGTCGACTAATTTCTGGCAGTGTTGACTTTCGGCGTCGCCAGATAGCCTTTGATCGTGTCCTTGCCGACTTCGTTCACTACGATTTCGTACGGCTGCCGCGAGCCGGATATTGCGTAGAACTGCACCGGTTCATTCGTCGTCTTGTCCTTCTTCTCGATGAACTTGTCGTCAGCCATCACAACCATGGTGAAGCGGTTCCTCTTCTGATCGGCCTTCGTCAGCTTCAGCTGAATGTCGCCGACCTTCTGCATGCCCGCTTTCTTCGAGATGTTGAACTCGTAGATGTTGCGGTCGCCGAGCGCGCGGAGTTCGGAGATCTGCTTGCCGTTGGTGGCGATCAGGCCGCTCATCACGCCCATGTCGCCCGTCATACGGTCCAGATCGGTGGCCGTCTTATCGGCCTGCGCTTTCGTGGAGGCAAGATCCGTCTTCACGCCGTCAACCGTGGTATTCACGCCGTCGAACTTCGTCGCCGTATCGGTCTTGACGCCTTCGAGCTGCGTGTTGAACGCCTGCTGCTGATCCGCTTCGGACTTCTGAATATCCTGCTGCATCCTGCTCAGCGCGGTGTCCGCGTGCTTCGCCGCGAGGCTCTGCGCGCGCGCGATCGACTGGCTGGTGGACTGCTGCTCTTCATCGAGCTTCGCCTGCAGCTCGTTCACGGTACCCCTCAGCGTGGCATTCTGCGCGGCCAGTTGCGACTGCATGTCCGCCGCCTGCTGTTGCGCTGTCGCGTTGACTTCCCGACGCAGCCCCTGCATCTGCGAGTACTGATAGAACGAAAATCCGGCCAGCGCCACGAGTCCGATTGTGAGGACAACGGGCAAGCTCGACTTGCGCTCGTTCACGACTACAGTCGAGGGTGTTTCACGATCAAAAGATCCATCTGCGTTCATATGGGTACTGCCTCCGGCCACAAAGAAGGCAGCGCAAATGCCAAATGGTTTCTGCCGTGTTTTCAGTAATTTACGAGACTTAGTTTGAGAGGTATCGGAAAGCCTTACCGAAAATATATGGGAAGGAATACCGGTTCTGTTAGCCTGGTAGTTCCGCATGATTTCTCTTTCCAGTGTCAGCAAGCAATATGGCCGGCAGGTGTTGTTTGTCGACGCCTCATTTCAGTTGAACCCCGGAGAAAAGGTCGGGCTGGTGGGCCCGAATGGCGCCGGGAAAACCACGCTTTTCCGCATGGTGATGGGCGAAGAGTCGCCGGACGACGGCGACGTTTCCGTGCCGAAGAAAACCACCATCGGGTACTTCCGGCAGGATGTGGAAGACATGGCGGGGCGCTCTGTGCTTGATGAAGCGATCGCCGGCAGCGGCCGCGCGGGCGACCTGCATCATGAGCTCGAGGCGCTGCAGCGCGCGATGGAAGATCCGGCGCGCGCCGATGAGATGGATCAGATCCTCGCGCGTTTCGGCGACGTGCAGGAGGAGTACGATCACCTCGGCGGCTACACGCTCGAAGCGCAGGCGCGCGAGGTTCTGGAAGGCCTGGGGTTTCAGCCGGAGTGGATCGATGGCGACGTCGGCGCGCTTTCCGGCGGATGGAAGATGCGCGTGGCGCTGGCGCGCGTGCTGCTCGGGCGGCCCGACGTGCTGCTGATGGACGAGCCGACCAATCACCTGGACATCGAGTCCATCATCTGGCTGGAACGGTTTCTAAAGTCGTTTGAAGGCGCTCTGCTGATGACGTCGCACGACCGCGAATTCATGAATCGCATCGTGTCGAAGATTGCCGAAATCGAATCGGGCGAAATCAACACCTACTCCGGCAATTACGATTTCTACGAGCGCGAGCGGGCGATTCGCGAAAGCAATCAGCAGGCGGCGTTCGCGCGCCAGCAGGCGATGCTGGCGAAAGAGCAGCGCTTCATCGAGCGCTTCCGCACGCACGCCGCGAAAGCCGCCCAGGTGCAGAGCCGCATCAAGGCGCTCGACAAAGTGGAGAAGATCGAGTTGCCGAAAAAGCGCACGGTGGTGAAGTTCGAATTCCGCACGCCGCCGCGCTCGGGCGATCAGGTGGCCGTGATCGAAGACCTGCGGAAGGCTTATGGCCCGCGCGTGATCTATGACGGCTTCAGTATGACGATCCGGCGCGGTGAGCGCTGGGCCGTGATGGGCCGCAACGGCGCCGGGAAGACGACGCTCCTCAAGATGATTGCCGGCGCGACGCAGCCTGATAGCGGCGATGTGCGGCTCGGCGCAAGCCTGAACATGGGCTACTTCGCGCAGCAATCGCTCGATGTGCTCGATCCGGACCTCACGATCATGCAGCAACTGGAACGCGATTTTCCGCATGACAGCGTGGCGTCACTGCGAACGCTCGCCGGCGCGTTCCAGTTTTCGGGCGATGAAATCGATAAGAAGATCCGCTCGCTTTCAGGCGGCGAGAAATCGCGGCTGGCGATGGCGCGGATGCTTTACAATCCGCCGAATTTTCTGGTACTCGATGAGCCGACCAACCACCTGGATCTGGCCACGCGCGAGATGCTGATCGAGGCGCTCAAAAATTTCGAGGGCACGATGATTTTCGTCTCGCACGACCGCACGTTTCTGCGCGGCCTCGGCACGCGCGTGCTCGAGCTCGGCGGCGAATCCGGACGCGACCGCGCGCCGCGAATCTATCCGGGGTCGTACATTGAATATGTGCAGGCTCTGGGGCATGAAGCTCCCGGAATCCACTCGTAAATCCACAGGAGATCGACTACATGACACGTACAGCGAGCGCCCACTGGGCCGGCGGTTTGAAAGAAGGAAAAGGCACGGTTTCGACCGCGAGCGGCGTCCTGAAAGATACGCAGTATTCCTTCTCGACGCGCTTTGAGAACGGTGTGGGGACGAACCCCGAAGAACTCGTCGCCGCGGCGCACGCGGGATGCTTCAGCATGGCGCTTTCCGCCCAGTTGGGGAACGCGGGGATGACCGCGGAGTCGATCGACACGAAGGCGTCGCTCACGTTCGAGAAGACCGACGCGGGATTCACCGTGACGGCGATCCATCTGGATACGACGGTGAAGATTCCGGGCGCGGACAAGGCCAAATTCGACGAAGCGGCGCAGAACGCGAAGAAGGGCTGCCCGATCTCGCGGCTTCTGAATACGAATATTACGCTGGAAGCAAAGCTGGTTTAGTGTAGGGTGGGGCTTCGACCCCGCCGCCGAGCTTCTGCTCGGCACGGAGCGTCCGCAACCTCCGTCTGGTCAGCCGAAGCCCCGCCATTTCTCTATTCACCGGGCGCTCTCCGGGCGCGTCAGGCGATTGGTTCCCTCCGCAGCCGGGCATACGCGCGTATTCCCCCGGTACCGGGTACTGCCGGGTACTTTACAGTCGCCAGAGCTTTGCGCCACGGTGTACCATGGTTTCTTGACCCGATGAGTTTCCTCGACGCCCTGAATCCGAAGGGAAATGACCGGACTCTGGCGCTTGCCATCGACCCTGCGCGCATGCCCGCGCACATCGCCATCATTATGGATGGCAACGGGCGATGGGCCAAAGGCCGGGGCCTCCCGCGCTTTGCCGGGCACCGGGCGGGAGTCAACCGGGTCCGTTCGGTCGTCGAGGATTGCTCGCACCTGGGCGTCCGCGCCCTCACCCTTTACGCCTTTTCCGCCGAAAACTGGAAGCGCCCGCGCGCCGAGGTCCAGATGCTGTGGCGGCTGATGCGGATCTACCTCGCCCGCGAAATCGCCGACCTCTGCCGCAACAACATCCGGCTGCAGTCGATCGGCCGGGTGGAAGCTCTGCCCTCCGGCGCCTACGAAGTTCTGCGCGAAGCCGAGCGCGCCACCGCGCACTGCACCGGCATGCGCCTCAATCTCGCCATCAACTACAGCGCGCGCAATGAGCTGGTCGATACGGTCAACACCATCATCGACGAAGCCCGCATCGAGGGCCGCCTTTCGTCGCTTGTGGTGGATGAAGCGATGATCGAGCGCCGCCTGGCGACCGCCGGACTGCCCGACCCCGACCTCCTCATCCGCACCTCCGGCGAAATGCGCATCAGCAATTTCCTGCTGTGGCAGATCGCCTACGCCGAGCTCTACGTCACCAACACCTACTGGCCGGATTTCGACCGCGCCGAGCTGCTCCGCGCGATTCTGGATTTCCAGCGTCGCGACCGGCGTTTCGGGGGCCTGACCGAGCCCCAGGCTGCCGCCGCGCTTCGCAATGGCCTGCCCGAAACCGGCGCCCCGGATCCTGACGAGATCACCGCTTCACTCACCGCCTCGTCGAAATGAAGCGCGCCCTAACGGCACTCGTCCTGGTGCCCGTCGCCATCTACGCCGTGATGTTCGCGCCCTCCCAGGTTTTCCTGGCGGTGGACGCCATCTTCGCCGTTCTCTGCTTTCGCGAATACGCGCGTATCACAGATACCTGGGCCATGCCGGGCTACGTGGCCGGCATCCTGATTCTGATCGCGCCGCTCAACCAGGCGGCGCTCATTCTGTTTCTCACCGCGCTGGCGGCGCTGTGCCTCACTCTTTCGGCAGCGGATTTCGCCAAAGGCGCGGCGCAGTCCGCGGCGCTCGTGATGGGCGTGGCTTATATCTTCGGTTCGTGGAAGACCGCCATCCTGCTGCATGAAGTGGATGGCCCCGCGTACGAGGGCCTCGCCGCGGGGCGCTACTGGCTGATGTTCGCGCTCGTCGTGAACTGGATCGGCGATACCGGCGCTTACTACGTAGGCCGCAGCATCGGACGTCACAAGCTCGCGCCGCACGTCAGCCCCGGCAAGTCGTGGGAAGGCGCAATCGCTTCCGCCGCCACCGGCATCATCTTCGGCGCGATCTTCCTGCCGCTCACGATCACGAACATGCCGGTGTGGATTGCCGGCCTGATTGCCGTGATCGCCAACGCCGCCGGACAGGTCGGCGATCTGGCCGAATCGGCGCTCAAGCGCGGCGCCGGCGTGAAGGACAGCGGTACGCTCCTGCCGGGCCACGGCGGTATGCTCGACCGCCTCGACAGCTCGCTGTTTTCGATGCCCGTCGTTTACACGCTGGTAATGGCGCTCACCGCAGTCGGCCGCTGATCCCGTTAAGGGATCATCATCACGGGCGCGCGCCAGAACGCGGCCTTCTTCGTGGTCGGATCAAGCACCGTCACTTCACAGTTGTACTCACCCGGCTTCAGGCGGTCGAGCCCGAACGCCAGCTTGATCGGAATCATGCCGGATTTCGGATCGAGACCATCCGCCGTCTTCACCGCAGGCGTCTCCAGCACCTTCGCGCCGTTGCGGAAGAAACTGACGTAAGCCACCAGCGGCCGCGCGGCGGTCGCGTAAATCTTCTTGCCGCTGTCGTTGAGTTTGTACTTGCCGTTGGCATCGAGTTCCCATTCGAGCGACTGCAGATACACGTACATGTCGCTGCTTGTGTGGAACACGCGCGTGACGCTCGGAACCAGCTTCTGGCCGTCCTGCACGAGCGGGTCCACCGCCTGCGTCTCAGCTGCCTTCGAGCCCTTGACGCTGGCGATCGCGCTCGCCATGGACGCGCGCTGACTGCTCAGCACCACCGAGGAAATCGGCAGAGTGGTGTCGTTCTTGTCGAGATTCGGCACCGTGAAGCTGCCCATGTACGTGCCCATGCGGCCTGTCGCGCTGTCGCGCGCCAGCACCTTGATCTTGTAGGGGCCAGGCAGCAGGTTGTAGCCGGTGTCATACGCGATGGGCCGCTTCATCCATTCCGCGGCGGTCGCGTCCGTCAGCTTGATGTCCTGGTAGTCGCGGATGTTCTGAATCGTCGATCCCTGATCATCCTTGATCTCGCCGATGAAGTCGATCAGCGTATGCTCTGCCCCGCCCTTCTTGGCGAGCGCCAGTTCGCTGCCCGGAATCTTCAGCATGATCGGCACAAACGATTCCGCGCGGTTCTGGCGGAAATAATTCACCTCGAGCGCCATCGTCAGCTCCGTGATGGGGTCGCCCGACATCAGCGCATCTTCGAGCTGCCGTTCCTTGTCGGCCGTGGTGAACTTCGCCCACACCTTATTCGCGTAATAGACCTGGCGGTATTCGAGCGAAGCCTGCACGCCGTTATTCAGTGTGATCTTCACGCGGCGCTGCTTGCCGTCCGGCGTATCGTTGGTCGTGTAATAGCCAATGATGTAGTAGCTGCTGATCGCCTTCTCGGCGTTCACGATTCCCTGCTGCAGATCGTTGAAGTCGATCATCGCCTTGCCGCCCGTGTCTGAAGCCAGCGTGTAAAGCGTGTCCTGCGACTTCGCGAAATTCATCTGCTGGGCCAGCGCCGCCTGGCCGGTATACATGGAGGCGCCGCCCTGCGCGCGCGTCGTTCCGCCACCCAGCGGCGATGAAGCCACCAGTCCACGGGCATCGATCGGCCAGAAGGAAACGCCGGAGCGGATCGCATCATTCACCGTCGAGGTGAGCTGCGCCTGGTTGTCCGTGCCGTTCAGCTGCATGCCGCTCGCGAAATAGATGAGCGACTTCTTTTCGTTGAGCGCGCCCAGCATCTTGGTTGCGGTCTGAAGCGCCGCAAGCTGGCGATCCGTGTTGAAGACGTTGAATTCGGAGTCGTCCTGTCCGAAAGCCGCGCCGCTGTCCGATGCCGCTGCGCTGGTATCGGTTTCACCGGTGTTGTCGGCTTCACCCGCCACCAGCGTCGCGATGATGGTCAGGATCTTGTCTTTGTCGCCGGTGAAATCCTGCAGGACTTCCACGCCGGCGCCGTTGTACTGCATGATGGCGACCAGATCCGCCGGGCTCATGTTCTTCTTGATGAAAGCCGAGGCGGCGTCGAGCGCATGCAGCTGGTCCAGAATCTGCATGGAGGCCATGTCGAAGTAGATGCAGAGCAGCCGGCGATTCTTATACTGCACGGTGCCCTTCGGCTCTGGCGCAATCTGTGTGCGCGTCAGTTTGGCAAGCGGCGCCGGATCGGCCACGCGTTCCGTCTTCAGAGCGGGCTCGGGCGCAGCCACAACGTCATCCAGCTTCTGGTATTCGAAAAACTTGATTTCCTGCGGCTTGTTGTCTTCGGTGACGGTGAAATCTTCCTTCTTGAGACCTTCCACCGAATTGCCGTCTTTGCCCTTTACCGTCACCTGTTCCACCACCAGCTGCGTGTTGGCGGTGAAAGTCGCGGTGCCGGTCGATTCCTGCACCTGAGACTGAACTCCCTTCGCCGGTTGCTGCGCCGGCATCTGCGCGGCGATCAGCGGAAGGATCAGAAACGCGCGCAGCAGCCGCGTCTTCAGAGAAACTGAATCTGCCAAAGATGGATGTCTCATATCAGAACGTTAACCTCATCAGCGTGGATACGCTGCGCATGGCATTCACCGCGTTCGGCAGCCCGAACTGCTGGCTCGAAATCACCGTGCCGTAGCTCTTGTAGATGACGTTGTTGAGCGGGTTTGCGGCCTGGATAGTCAGACTCAGATTGAAGCGATCGCTCAGCCTGAAGTTCCGTTGCATCGAAGCGTTCATATCGAACTGCCCCGGCCCGCGCATCGAGTTCTTTCCGGCATTGCCCCATTGGCCAGCGAAGGGCTGCGTGACGGCGAGCGGATTGAGATAACGGCCATCCGAAGTCGCGTAAAGATCCTGCCCGGTATAGCTGGGCCGAATCGGTACAGAGACGGCTCCAATAATCTGCGAGAAAACCGGGTTCAAAGGCAATCCGGAGCCGACGTCGATGTTATCGACGAATGTCCAGCCTTTGATGATCTTTCCGCGCCATCCGGTCATCAATGCGCCGCCGCCGACGCCCATGCCCGTAGTGTATTGCAATTGAATATTGGCCAGGTGCCGTTGATCGAACGCGGAGGGCCCGCGCTCTGCGCGCAGATCCAGCCAGTTCTGCGCCGTCGACCCCATGCTGCTGCCGACCGCCGAAGCGTCGTCGATCGATTTGGAATATGTGTACAGCACGGAGGCCGTGAAGCCGTTATGCAGCCTGCGGCGCAACTGGATCGAGCCGGCCTCCCGTTCCGAATTCGCACCCGATGTGTAGTAAGTAAAGCCCGACGGGCAATCCGGGCATGGACTCATGACGCCCGTCGGATACGTGTTCGGCACGAAAGACTGCGCCTGATGCGTGCCTTTCGTTCCCGTGTACGTCGCGAGCATCACAAGCGATGCGGGCAGATCGCGCTGCACGGATGCGTTCCACACCTGCGCATAGCCGACCTGGAAGTTCGGATCCACTGCGAACGTGTTCGTGAGGACATTTGCCGGAGCATAGAACCCATTGGCGAGTGTCAACGGGTTTGCGGCGCTGTTCAGCACATTGAGGCTCTTCGAAAGAGGCGACTGCTGCGCCATCTGATTGGCGAATCCGTTATACGGATTCGTGTTGTACGAAATGCCGTAGCCGGCGCGCACCACCATGGAAGATGCCGGGAACGGGCGCCATGCCAGCCCGATCTTCGGAGTGAATTCGCGCTTATCCGGATGGATCAGTGACGCTGGATACGTTGTACTCGTGAGCGATCCAGTGGGAGAGTTCGCCACCACTGGCGCGGCCCCCGTGAAGCCAGGCGCGATATCGAGATTGACCAGACGGCCATACAGTTCGGTGATCGGAGAACTATAGTCCCAGCGGGCAACCAGGTTCAAAGAGAAGCCCGGGGTGACCTTCCAGTCGTCCACGATAAACAGGTCAGGGCTTACCGACCGAAGGTACTTGTCGGCGTTGCCGAAAGCGATGCTGCTCTGATCGGGAACCCCCAGCAGGAAATCCGCAAAATCGTATCCCGTATGCGGTACGGGTGCGGTCGCGCCATTCGCCGTGGCTGTCTGCTGGGTGGTGGCGCCCGTAAACGTGAACTGGCCGCGCGGGTTTTGCTGCGAATATGTGTTGAACTGCTGCCACCGGAAATCGCCGCCGAACTGAATGTTGTGACGCCCGTGGTTCCAGGCGCCAAGGTAGCTGTAAATGCTCGTCTGATTGCGATTGATGGCCGCGTTCGTGTCACTCAGACCCGCAATGCCGCTTTGATTGAACCCGAGCGATGGCGGTCCCCAGTTCAGCGGAGACTGATCGTTGCCAGTGATGCCGGCATTGCCCGAAATGTTCTCCTTGTTGGAGAAAAACGGGAAGCTCTGGACCGACTGGCGGCTGAACTGGTACGTGAGCGTGCCATAGAAGCGCGGAGTGAAACTGCGCCGGTAAGAGATGGTGGCCTGCTGGCCGAATACGCGCCGCAGATCGAGGAAGTTAAATTCGTTCGGCGCATCGCTGCGGATATCCTGCATTCCGTAACTGACGTTGATGAAGTTCTTCCGCTTAAAGGCTTTATTGATTCGAATGTTCCCGGAATCCGTGTGGTTGTTGTTGATGATCGGTATCTGATAGTTGTAAGCCGTGCTGCCGGTAAAATTCGGCTTCGGATAAAACTGCATCAGCGCCTGCGCCTGCGGGCTCATGCGGCTCGCCGGAACCTGATTATTGACGAAAGGCTGGCCCGTGAAAGGATCGAACACCTGCACCGGCGCGCCGCTCGCATCCGTAAGACCGGAAAAATCGCCGGCCTTCATCGCGTCGGTCGGCATGAGCCCGGAGGAGATGCTCTCTGACCGGTTCACCTGCCGGGTATAGCCGATGAAGAGATTCACGTTATCGCGCTGGGAAACCAGTTTCGGAATTTTGATCGGACCGCCGAATGTGAACCCCGTGGTGAGATTATTGGTCGGCAGCTTTGGAGTCGCCTGGCCATTCAGCGAATACTGATTCGCATTGAGCGCCGAGTTGCTCTCGCCGACCATGATGCCGTAGTTGTACAGCCGCGGACCGCCGCGCCGGTTGTTGCCAAACGCCGGGCTCTGCGCGAACGGAGACGACGCGCCATTCTGCGCGCTGCCGTTGATCAGCATGCCATCCGCCGCGCGCTGGTTCAGTTCGCTCGTCACTTCCGCGGGCGGCTCGTTCGCCGCCTGCTGCGGCGCGTTACCGGATCCCTTCAGATCGGTGCGCTGGAATGAAGACGCCTGGTTCGGAGTCGGCCCGGCGTTCTTGCCGTTCTTTCCTTTTTTCGAATTGGCATTCGCATTCGAGTTTGCGGCCACGATGCTGGGCGTCGCGGGTTCGGCGGGTTTGTTCGAGGTCGTCTGTTGAGCCGCCGCAGGCGAGGCACCCGCCCCGGCCGCGGGAGCCGAGGGAGCTGAGGGAGCCGCCGATACCGTCTGAATCTGATCGAGCGGCAGCATCTCAAGATTAAAAACCGGGCCAGGCAGCCCGGATCCGACGGTCACGTCTTTCTTGAGGCCCGTGAAGCCCTCTTTCTCGACATCGAACTGCCACGTGCCGTCGGGCAAATCCGGAAAATCATAGACGCCGTTCGTATCCGTGACAGCCGAGAACTTCTTATCCCCCTGAGACGCCACAATCGCAACGCCAGGCAGCGGCAGAGCGGGATCTCCGAACTTCACCTGGCCGCTGTATTCCGCGCCAATCAAGGGCAAAAGCGCTACGCAGGCCACCCCCGCATACCGAATGAATCGTTTGATTTGCATGCACTCCCTTAAGCCCGCGCGATGGTCAAATCCGCCGGGAGACCTCTTCACTGAACCGAGCTCCCGAACCGATTTGCAGGGCGGCGAGAGCTTACCCATACTACGCGCAGCAATACTAATATGTTCCCACTTCGACTGCGTCGCCGACACCGGCTCGACCGATTCGGACCTTGATCTTTTGACGCCGTTTCTTCCCGTTTGTGTAGGCCCTCACGTCGATTTTCTTGTTTTCAGCGTTTTTTCAGCGCGCGGTTCTTTCTCAATCAAGACCGCGTGGCCGCGTTTTTGTTACGAAACTCCCAGAGCAATCGGGCATCTTTTTATTACGCTCGTCACGTCCGCGAGTTAACGCCGGCGCCGGAGTGCCCGGTGATGCATGGCAGCCACATCAGTGACGCCGCCGAAACACCACGGTGGGTGAGAGCGCTCAGTTTTCCGTCGGCGTTTGCTCCAGATGATCGATGACCACCACCGGTTCGGCACGCTTCTGCATTTCCAGCTTGAGGCCGAGCTGTTTTTCCACAGCCTCGAAAATTGTCAGCGTGCCGCCGGGATCGGAAGCTTCGCCCACCGCGCCGCCGCGCCCTTCCCCTCCGCCCGGAGGAGGAGGAGGCGCACCCGCTGCCATCGCTGGCATCGGGCCTCGGCCGTAGGTCAGCGTGAAATCCCAGCTGCCTTCGAGGCCTGTGGAGTTCTTCACAGGCCAGTTAAGCCCGGGCCCCATGCCTGTCAACTGATCCGCGAAATCATCCATCGTCATGTTCTGGCACGTCATCGTTTGGGTACCCGGAGGCGAGCCCGCCGGGCCGTTGCCGCGGATACAGTGCGAGCGGCTCGCGGGGTCGGCCTTCTTCATCTTCGGCTTCACCGCGATGAGCGTGTAGGCGTCCATCTGCCGCTC
>CAZPZE010000063.1:0-2120 GCA_964590625.1 uncultured Solibacteraceae bacterium | reverse complement strand
AAGACCAGGCGGAAGGGACTGGCGTGCTGGGCTTCGATGCCGACGACTTCGGCGAGCTGGCGATGGTATTTCGCGACGCTGCGATCGAGAGCGACGGCTTTCTCGGCGTATGGTTTGGGGGAAGCGTCGTCGCCGAACGCGTGAGTGATCTGGGATAGAAGGTAGTTGGAGAGGGGATCGTTGGGGGATTGAGAGATGCGGGCCTCGACGAGGGCACGGGCTTTCTTCCAGTGTCCGGCTGCGATCAGCTTTTCGGCATCAGAATGGGGCTGCGGCTGTGCGAGGCCAGGCACGGCTGCAAAAAGGACGATTGAAACGACTGCCCACTGCAACACCACTACTGAGCATGAATGTTCAGAATTTCAAATTGGCAACATAAATGTGAAATTCTGTTTCGCCTGGCGGGCTGCCAGCAGGCCGCCGGTAACCGGCACCGCGGGGGATGTTCGATAGAGTCCAGGCGAGGCTGGTTTGTGAGAAGATACTAGGGTCGGGAGGGATTATGTCAAGTCATCAGCCCGCGACTCCGTTCGACAATATAGAGAGCTCCCACGAATATGTCTCGCTGCTTGCGAAGGCCGTGGAAGAGGCAATCGAGGAGATCAGCGCCGACATTGCGCAAACCACCGCGCCCGAGGACGGGCGGCGGAAGGAGGCGCTTCAGCTTGTCCATTTCCACCTGAATAAGCTTTCCGGTCATATGACTTCGAGCCGGAGAATTCTGAATGATCTGCGGACGTTGCGGCGGTTGCTGCTGGAGGAGCGGATTATGGAGACGGCTTTGCGGCGGGGAGCTTAGGAGAGAGGGAGCCTGGGGGAATGCGGTGAATTTGCGCCTGGCGGAAGCCAGGCGGCAGGGCTGAAGCCCCGCCCTACATAATGGGGTTATGCGTGAAGCTCATCGAGAGAGTCTGGAGTTGTTCCGGAGGGGGCCGCAGATTCTCGATGCGGTGATTGCGGGTGTTTCCGAAGCGGAGTCTTTGTACGCGCCGTTCGCGGGGAAGTGGACGATTCGGGAGATCGTGCGGCATCTCGCCGATACCGAGATCGTGGTGGGGATGCGGATGCGGCAGATGATTGCCGAAGAGCGGCCGCTGATGGCCACTTTCGATCAGGGTCTGTGGGCTGACCGTCTGCACTACAACAGGTGCGATCCACATCGTTCCGCGGCGCTGTTTCGTTTTCTGCGCGAGGATATTTCGGACATTCTGGATGCGCTGCCGGCTGCGGAATTCGCGCGCGTGGGGCTGCATCCGGAGCGCGGCGCGGGCACGCTCGGTGAGTGGGTGACGCGATTCGGCGCGCACGTGGAGAAGCATGCGGGGCAGATCCGCGCCATCCGTGAGGCGTGGGATCAGCGTTGAGACCTGGCGCGGCGATTCTGATCCTTCTTCCGCTGGCGCTGTTCGCGGCGGATGACGCTGCGCGATGGTGGTCGCATGTGGAGTATCTGGCGTCCGACGCGCTGGAGGACCGGAATACCGGGAGCGAGGGGCATCGCAAGGCGGCGGAGTATGTGGGATCGAAGTTCGCGCAGGCGGGGCTGAAGCCGGCGGGCGAGAACGGGTCATTCATTCAGCCGGTTTCGTTTCTGACGAAGCAACTGGACGAGAGCCAATCGTCGCTGGCGCTGCGGACGAGCGCGGGGACGAAGCATTTAAAGCTCGGCGATGACGCGATTATCCGGACGAGTGTGGATCCGGCGTCATCGCTCGATGCGGATCTGGTGTTTGTCGGATACGGGCTGAAGATTGCGGAAAACCATTTCGACGACTTCGCGGGTCTCGATACGAAGGGGCGCGTGGCGGTCTATCTGACGGGCGCGCCGCGCTCCGTGCCGGGCTCGCTGGCTTCTCATTACGAGAGCACGGCGGAGCGATGGAAGCCGATGCGGGCGGCGGGGATCATCGGGACGATTGCGATTGCGAATCCGAATCATCTGGAGATGACGTGGGAGCGGTCGTCGCCGAACCGGCTGCTGGCGACGATGCAACTCAGCGATCCAAAGATGAACGAGACGCAGGGCGATCAGATTTCGATCACGTGGAATCCGGCGCATGCGGATGAATTGTTCGCCGGGACGGGGCACACGTTCAAAGAAATTGTGGACGACGCGGAGG
>CAZPZE010000062.1:0-3324 GCA_964590625.1 uncultured Solibacteraceae bacterium | reverse complement strand
CGTCTGATTCCGTAGCGATGTTTCCGATCCTTCAGGAATCCGCGTCCGAACTCGCCACTGTCAGTGGGCCGGTATCGCGTATCCGCTCGCTGCTGATCAAACCGGCTTCGGCGATCTGCAATCTCGATTGCGAATACTGTTTCTATCTCGACCGCGAAACCGATCCGTACACCGGACTCGCGAAGCGGACGATGAGCCTCGCGACCCTCGAGAAGCTGGTCTCCGGCTATCTGTTCTATTCGGCGCCGGAGTCCGCGTTCGCGTTCCAGGGAGGCGAGCCAACGCTCGCCGGCCTTCCGTTCTTCGAGAAGCTGGTGGAATTTCAGAAACGTCACGGCCGCGGCGGACAGCGGGTTTCAAACAGCCTCCAGACAAACGGGATCCTGATCGATCGCGACTGGTGCGATCTGTTTCGCGATTACAGCTTTCTGATCGGGCTCTCGCTCGACGGCCCGGAAGAAATGCATGACCGCTATCGCTTCAACAAGGCCGGGCACGGCACCGCGTCAAAGGTGATTGACACGCTGCGCATGCTGCAGAACCGGCAGGTCGAATACAGCGTGCTGTGCGTGGTGAGCCAGTCGAACGTGGCGCACGCGGCGGAGGTGTTCGCCTTCTTCCGCAAACTGGGCGTCGAGTACGTGCAGTTCATTCCGTGCGCGGAATTCTATCCGGATGGAACGCCCATGCCGTTCACCATCAGCGCGGAGGAGTATGGAAAATTCCTGTGCGAGATTTTCGATCTGTGGTGGCCGGAGCGGCGGCACATGGGTGTGCGGTTCTTCGACAACATCGCCGAAGCGCTGGCCGGACGCAAGCCCGGCACCTGCACGATGCACGAAAGCTGCGACAGCTACGCGGTCGTGGAATATAACGGCGACGTGTTCCCGTGCGATTTTTTCGTCGAGAAATCGTGGAAGCTGGGCAACGTGATGACCGATAGCTGGCCGGAAATTGCGCGTCGGCAGAGGCGAGCCAATTTCGCCGTGAAGAAAGCCGAGCCGCACGCGGAGTGCGCCGTCTGCGATTACCGGAGCATCTGCCATGGCGGCTGCCCCAGCCTGCGCCACAACCAGAATCACCGGTTCGAAGATCTCGACTGGTTCTGCGGCGCCTACAAACAGATCTTCGCGAAGAGCGTGCCGGTGCTCAGCGAAGAAGTGCGCAAGATGCTGGGCGTCGACCCGGTCTTAACGGCTTAGCTTCAAAACCCACGCCGGCTGCGCGCGCAGATCTTCCGGAAGCTCAGGAAGAGTCACTGCAACTTCGCCATTCGATCCGGTGAACTTCACGGCCTGCGTGGAGCCGAGCAGCGAGACGGACTTCACGCCCGGAACGTCTTTGATCCGGAAGACGCCTCCGGGCCAGCGCGGCAGGATCGCGTAAACGTCATTTCCTTTGGAGGTGAAGAACGCTTCGATGGCCGCTTTGCCCGGCTCGGGTTTCGACGCTAGCTTCGTCACGTCGTAGCTGGTGGAGAACTCCTTGTTGTAATCGACCCTGGGCTGCTCGCCCGAGCTCCACTGGCGCGTTTCCTTCCAGGGTTTGGTGCCGTAGATGGCGTCGCCGTTGATCCTGAGCCAGTCGCCCATCTGGGTGAGGCGTTCTTCCATGATCACGGGAATCGTACCGTCGGCCTTCGGGCCGATATCGAGCAGGAGATTGCCGCCGCGGCTGACGAGATCCACCAGCATGATGAGGAGCTCACGGCTGGAGTGATAATCGTTGAGCTTTTCCGCGCGGTTGTAGCCATAGCTGAATCCCATGCCGCGGCTCTCTTCCCACGGATGACTCATGCCACTCATGCCAGGCGTGTATTCGGTGGTCCAATAGCCGCCGTGGGCGTGGCGTGTGTCTTTGCCCCAGCGATCGTTAATCACCACCGTATCTTTTACCGGCGAATCGTTGAACAGCCAGGCGATCAGTTCCGGCGTGTGCCATTCGGAAGAGGGCAGGTCCCATTCGCCATCGCCGAAAATGATATCGGGCTTGTAGCGCGAGACGACGTCTTTGAATTGCGGGATCATGTGCTCGTTGATGTATTTCGGCTTGTCATTCAGCCAGAGGGGGTTGTACCACTCATAGAGCGAATAATAGAAGCCCATGTGGAGGCCTTTGCGGCGCACGGCGGCGGTGAGATCGCCGAGCAGATCGCGATGCGGACCGGTCTCGACGGAGTTCCACGGACGCCCCCAGTCGCGGCTGGCTTCCTTGCTCGGCCACAGCGCGAAGCCTTCGTGGTGCTTCGACGTCAGCACGACATATTTCGCGCCGGAGCGCTGAAAAACGTCGGCCCAGTGATCGGGATCGAAGAGCTGCGCCTTGAACTGCGGCGCCAGATCCTGATACGGAAAATTCGCACCGTACATTTTCTGGTGATAATCCCAGGTGCCGGTCTGGATGGCGCTGGCTTTCGGATTATCGCGCCCGTTGGTCATGGCGTTCCAATACCATTCAGCGTAGGCAAGTTTGCCGGGAATGACCGGGGCGTAGCCGGGAACCGAGTAGACGCCCCAGTGAATGAAGATGCCGAATTTGGCGTCAGTGAACCAGGAGGGTGTGGGACGCTTATCGAGCGAATCCCAGTTGGGCTGATACGTCTGGGCGAAGAGAGGCGCAGCCAGAAAGATCGCGAGTGAAAGCAGTCGTAAGCGTTTCATAGTAGGTCCTGTTCGGTTGACTGTGAACATTATTTCACCGGCGATTCTCGCTGCGCCGGGACCTATACTGGGGGACGGATTGGAGAGCGGAGTTCAGCATCGGCGGTGGATCCAATGGGCGATCTGCCTCGCGATCGCCGTAGTGACCTTTGCGACCTATGCCGAGGTACGGCACTATCAGTACATCGGGTGGGACGATCCTTCTTATCCTCTGAACCCGCATCTGATCGGCGGCTTTAGCCTGGAAGCGGTGAAGTGGGCGTTCACTTCCGGCGAGCAGGCGAACTGGCATCCGCTGACCTGGCTCTCGCACCTGCTGGATTATCGGCTTTTCGGAGCCAATCCGGGCGCGGATCACGTGGTCGCGGTGATCGTTCATGTCTGCGCGAGCATCATGCTGTTCGTGTTCCTGCGCCGGGCAACAGGGACGCAGTGGCGGAGCGCTTTCGTGGCGTTTGTTTTCGCGCTGCATCCGCTGCATGTGGAATCGGTAGCGTGGATATCAGAGCGAAAAGACGTGCTCTGCGCGTTCTTCTGGTTTCTGACGTCCTGGGCCTGGGTGCGGTACGCGGAGAAGCCGGGCGCGGGACGTTATGCGATCGTTGCGGCGTCGTTCGCGCTCGGGCTGCTCTCGAAGCCGATGATCGTAACGCTTCCTCTCGTG
>CAZPZE010000061.1:0-4590 GCA_964590625.1 uncultured Solibacteraceae bacterium | reverse complement strand
GCCAGCTTCCCATCCACGCCCGCCGGCGACGTCGGACCTTCGCCCGTCGCATAGACCTCGATATAGTCGCCGATTTTCACCGGATTGGTAGCGGAATTCAGCGTTCCGTCCTTCACATTAATCGCCGCCAGCTGCCCTGCCCCGCTTGCATTTGCGGTAAAGAAGCCAGGCGATGTGCTCCCGAACGACGCGTTGAATGGCTGCGAAACCGCGCCCTGATAGCTCACCACAACCGGCACTGTCGAGGAGCCCGTAATCTCATACGGCACAATCGCCGCCACCTGCGTAGCGGACGTGTAATAGATCGGCGCAATGATGCCCCGGACCGAGACAGTCGTTCCCGCCAGTTGCTGGCCGAACACGTTGTTGACCGGCGCATTCACGACCAACTGACTCGGCCCGAGGCCGGAACCGTAGATCACCACAATCTTCCCCGCCGAAAGCGGAGTCGCCGTCTCGCTGCCTGCATCCACCACGGACGCGATCACCACCGAACTCGTGCTCGGAGTCAGCGACCGGATCGCGTTATTGCCCGTATCGGAGAAGTAGATCACGCCGCCCTTCCCGATCGCGATCCCCGTCGGCCCCGAGAGCGAAGCCGTGATACCGGCGTTGCCATCGCCGCTGTAGCCCGCGACGCCGTTGCCTGCGATCGTCGTGATCGTGCCGCTCGCCGTCACCTCGCGGATCCGATTGTTGCCGGTATCGGTGATGAAGAGGTTGCCCGACGAATCCACCGCCACACCCGAGGGATTGTTCAGTTCCGCCGCTGTACCATCGCCCGCAACTGTCGTGATCACGCCGTTCGAGATTCGTCGCACGCGCTGGTTTCCCGTATCGACGACGAACACATTGCCGGAACCATCCA
Source organism: uncultured Solibacteraceae bacterium (assembly GCA_964590625.1). Classification (GTDB taxonomy): domain Bacteria; phylum Acidobacteriota; class Terriglobia; order Bryobacterales; family Bryobacteraceae; genus BOG-234. The sequence continues at coordinate 3,722 of CAZPZE010000061.1, read as the reverse complement.
CCGCGATTCCACCGAGCGTGGAGAGGCGAGCGCTCAACGCCGGACCATCGTCACCTGCAAATCCGGATACGCCGGTACCCGCAATTGTCGACACGCTCCCGGTACTGGACACCATCACCACGCGATGATTGGCGGAATCAGCCACGAACAGATTGCCCGAACTGTCGACCGCGATCGCCTCCGGCGAGAGGGTCGTCGAATTGCCATTGCCCGCCACGGTGTTGATGGAGAACTGATCGAGCGCCCGCACCCGGAAATTGCCGGTATCGGCGATGTACAGAGCGCCGGGCGGCGTGACAGCAACGCCTTCCGGGTCAGACAAGGTGGCATTCGTCGGAGCAGCGCCGTCTCCGGAATAACCCGTGGCGCCGTCGCCCGCAACGGTCGCGACGGTTCCGTTCGCGATCCTGCGAACGCGGTTGTTCCCCGTATCGGCGATGTACAGGTTGCCCTGACCATCCACCGCCAGTCCTTTGGGAGTGAAGAACTGCGCGAGCGCCGGCGCGCGGCCGTCGCCCGAGTAGCTCGCGTTGCCCGTGCCCCCCACCGTACTCATCTGCTTGTTGTTCTGCGCGACAAGACGAATGCGGTCGTTCCCCGAATCCGCGATCAGCATGTCACCACCGCTGTCGAACGCCACGCCGCGCGGGAACGCGAGCGCCGCGACTGTCGCGGCCGAACCGTCTCCGAAGTAGCCATTCGCCCCGTTTCCCGCAACCGTCGTCACGGCGTTCGTGCCCGATGCGATCTCGCGGATCACCGAATTGCCCGTGTCGGCAACATAGACGTTCCCCACGTGGTCTACCGTGATCTGGTGGAAATTCAGAAACGGTGTACCAAACGCAGCTGCGGCGATGGTCGAGATCACGCCGTCCGTGGTGACCCTGCGGATGCGCAGGTTGTCGACATCCGCGATGTACAGAATTCCGTTGCCGTCGAGCGCGATCGCGGCGGCGGAGAGCTGAGCGTTCACGGCCTGCCCGCCATCACCCGCGAACGCGGCGGTGCCGTTTCCGGCAACTGTGGTGATCACACCGTCGGGCGTGACTTTACGAACCCGATGATTGCCGGTGTCGGCGATAAACAGATTGCCGTTCGGATCCACCACCACGCCGGCCGGCGCCGAGAGCTGCGCGCTCACCGCGGGTCCGTTATCCCCGGAGAAGCCGGCCACGCCGCTTCCGGCAACAGTCGTGATGATGCCGTTCGCATCAATGCGGCGGATGCGGTTGTTCCCGGTGTCCGCGATGTAGAGGACGCCATTCGTATCCAGCGCGAGTCCCACCGGCGATGAGAGCTGCGCATTCAACGCAGAGCCGCCGTCGCCCGAGAAACCGGGCCGCGACGTCCCGGCGACCAGCGTCAGCAGTCCATCGGTCGTCAGTTTGAAGACGGTGTTTCCAGTAGAGATGTAGACCGCGTCGGAGCTGTTGACCGTCAGATACTGAGGCGAGCCGATCGATGTATTCGCGGCGAACGCCGGTGTGGGCGCCGGAGATCCTCCCGCCACGGTGGAGATCGTATATGTCTGGGCCAGACACGCGGCGGCAAGGAGCGCGCACGCGGCCGGCAGAATGATAACGCGCAGACCGCGCCTTCTGGTCACCTTAAAATTATCCAACGCAGGTGGTAGTTTCGGCGCGGAGGAACGCTTCCACCACTTCGGGAGGACTCGGGCGCGCGAACAGGAAGCCCTGCATGACCGGACATCCTGCCTCCACCAGTTGCCGCCGCTGGGCGTCCGTTTCCACACCCTCCGCGATCACATCGACGCCGAGCCCCTTCGCCACCGCGATCATGGCGCGGACCAGATGCTGCGCGCCGCGCTGCGTGGCGATGGCCTGCACGAAGGAACGGTCGAGCTTGACGGCGCCGATCTTGAGGCGATGCAGATAACTCAGAGAAGAGAAGCCAGTGCCGAAATCGTCGATCGAAATCGAGACGCCGAGGCCGCGCAGCAACTGCATCTGGCGATGCTGTTCGCTTTCCGGATCGATCACCATGCTCTCGGTGACTTCGAGTTCAAGACAGCAGGGCGGGATCGACCACGCGACGATTGCCGCCTCCACATTGGAGGCGAAGTCGGGCCGCGAGATCTGGACGGCGGACACGTTCACCGCAACCACGACTGGCGAGCGCTTGCGGCTGCGCCACTCCGCGATCTGCCGGCACACTTCAGAGATGACCCATTCGCCGATCGGGACAATCAAACCCGTCGATTCGGCCACGGGGATGAACTGCGCGGGCTGGATTTCGCCCAACTGGGGATGACGAAGCCGGATCAGCGCCTCCATGCCGGCCAGTTCGCCCGCGGCGGTGAACTTCGGCTGATAGAGCAACTGGAACCAGCCCTTCTGCAGCCCGCTGCGAAGATTCTGCGCGAGGCGCACGCTGTCGAGGATCCGCGCATTCCCGGAGAACGCCTGCACACGATTGCGGCCGAGCGTCTTTGCATACAACATAGCGGCATTGGCCTGGCGGAGCAGGCCCGCCGCCTCCTGGCCGTCATCGGGATACATCGTCATCCCGATGCTCACCGTCACAGTGAGGTCGCAGTCATCGATTTGTATCGGCTGGCGGACGCTTTCCAGCACGCGCGCGGCGACTGCCATCGCGACTCCCGCGTACGCGATGTCCGGCAGGATCACGCTGAACTCATCGCCGCCGATGCGCGCCAGCGTGTCGGCCGGCCGCAGCACCGCGCGAATGCGGCGCGCAACTTCAATCAGCACCGCATCGCCGCTGCGATGACTCAGCAGTTCGTTGATGTGTTTGAAATCGTCAATATCGACATAAAGAAGAGCCACGCGCCGGCGGCGCGCGTGCGCTTCTATTACGGCATTTTCGAGGCGATCCTGCAGTAACGCGCGATTGGGGAGCCGCGTCAGGGTATCGTGATGCGCCTGGTAGCTGAGCTGATCGAGGAATCGGCGATGCTCGATGCCGATCTGGCTGAGGCGCGCCAGTACACTGACACGATCCTCACAATGATCGACACGGGCGTCGGGAGAAAGTAGTAGAATTTTGCCATGCCCACCGATGGCAAAGGAACACGTCGAGACAGGCAGGGTTTCCGGCCGGTCAATAGCCGACAGCCACGCGGGTGGAACGCCAGGCGCGGCGCCGACGAAGAAATCGCCTTCGCGCTCCGGTGCGGTCTCCCTTACCAGAATCACGCAAAACGAACCCGGGAACTGCTCGCGGGCGGCGCAGGCGACGGCTTCCAGGATGGCACTGAGCGGTTCAGTCGAGACCAGCATCTCGAGGATCCGGTTCCGCGACTCCTCCCAGGCAAGACGGCGTTCCCGCTTTTTGCTTCGGAATCGCCACACCCCGTCTTATCGGCTAACTATAAAGGATGTTTGAGGATGACCTCAACGCAACAAAATTTAACAGAAAATCTTGTACTTAATTTGAAGGTTATGTAGGCTAGAATACGTCTACCACTAGTACCAATACTAGTACTTTAAGCAGGTTAACTGTTCGATAATTCCTTTTCAGGGAAGGATTTATCGGTTGTATCACACAGGAATTTCCGATGGCGCAATCGAGCAAAAAACCGACGAGTGAAGCGGAACGGAGGCTGGGTGAACTTCTGGAAAGCGCACCCGACGCGATTTTCGAATTTGACAGCGATGGACGAATTGTCCTGCTCAACCGGATGGCGGAGCAGCTCTTCGGCTACACCCGGAACGAACTGATGGGCCGGACGGTGGAGGATC
>CAZPZE010000060.1:0-1591 GCA_964590625.1 uncultured Solibacteraceae bacterium | reverse complement strand
CCGCTGGTGGATCTTTCTGCGACGGTTAGTTCCGCCGGAGGGACGCTTGCCGGCGGTGTGACCTGGTTCTACGCGCTGAGCGCCGTGGATGCGAACGGAGGAGAGAGCTCGCTATCGTTCATCGTGCAGGCGAACACGGGCACGGGCGGCGATACGAATTCGGTGATGCTGGCGGGAATCGGAATGCCGGTGAGCGCGGTTTCATTCCATGTGTATCGCGGGCCGGGCCCGGAGCAGCTGTTCCGGATCGCATCGAATGTTGCGCCGGCGGCTTCATTCACCGATACGGGTTTCGCGCCGCAGCCGATTCTGCCGCCTGATCCGCAGTTCGAGCATGTGGAGCTTTCGTGGCGTTGGGAACTGCTGCCGGAATCGCCGGTCACCGCGCATTCGGGAACGACGGTCGGGAACGGATCGCTTGCGCTACCGGTGGATGGCTACAAATCGCAGGTGGCGCGGATCACACGCGGGCGTGGCGCCGGGCAGGAGCGGCAGATCGCGGGCAATTCCGCGACGCTGCTGACGGTTGACAGCGCGTGGGTCACAGAGCCGGATGCGACCAGCTTCTTCGCGATTGTCGAGAATTCGTGGCGGGCCGGGAACAGCGGGAAGTCCAGCCCGCTTACGGTGGCGGTGCCGGAGCGGATCGGGAGCGGCGTCGAGATTTGCGCGCGCGCGGCGAATGCCGGCGGCACGCTTTCGGCGCTCGATCTTTCGCCTCTCACGCGGTGGGTGCTGGGACAATCCGGCGATCTGGCGGCGGATTATGCGGCGCCGCCCGCGCCGCTTTTCGCGATCGAGGCGGTGGAGGGAGCGATTCATCTGAGCGGCGTGGCGTTCACTTCGCTGACGAATACGACGAGTATTGTGGCCGGCACTTACACGTTCCACTATTACGATGAGCTGAACGGCGTGCCGGTGGCATTGGGCGCGGCGATTGCGGTTGACGATACGTCGGTCTCATTCGCGGCGCCGGTCGCGCAAGGGACGCTCGTGCAGATTGGGCAGGAAATTCTCGAGGTGGGCGTCACGACGAGCGGCGTCACGGCAGTCACACGCGCGATGCACCTGACCACAGCTGCCGCGCACACGATTGTCGACGCTGCGTATCCACTGACGGACAAGGTGGTGATCGTGCCGTTCGTTCCCCCTTTTTTCGGTACGCCGGCGAGCGGGCAATGGAGCGGCGTGGTGAATTTGCCGGATGTGCGGGTGGCGAGCACGGAACTTTACATGACCAATTCGTTCGGAGCGGGACCGGTGACGGTGGCGCCGTTCACGGAATTCGTTGACGCGGGGCTGCGGACGCTCGCCGGGGGTCAGTTCTCATTTCAGATCACCGGATATCTCGCGGTTTTGACGGGCGCCGCTCCGGATATTGTGGTCGACTCGGCGCGCTCGATTCGCGATATTTACGCCGTGCTGCGAACTGCGTCAGCCGGGTCGGGCGTGACGCTGGAGGTGAATCGCAACGGCGCGCCGTGGGCGACCGTCCAGTTCGATCCGGGCGCGACGACTTCGTACGTAGTGCCGGGCTTCGGCCTACCGCCGCTGAGTGCGGGCGACCGCCTGAGTCTGGATGTCACGGGTG
>CAZPZE010000059.1:0-1582 GCA_964590625.1 uncultured Solibacteraceae bacterium | reverse complement strand
AAGGAAACCGTTCGGCGCGCCCGGTCGGAATAGCCTTCGGCGACCGGGTGGAAGAGCGAGTAGAAATCGAGGATCTGCCGCACCATGGTGGCGCCCAGAATGTTTTCGGCGCGGCTGTAGACTTCAAGCGCGCTGCGGCCGATGGTGGTGAGGCCGAGCGCTTCGGCGACTTTGTAGGTCCGGCTCACGAAGCGGACGCGCCCTGAGTCGGAGAAATCAGCGAAGAGGACGGGCTTGTCGAACGTATCGAGCGCGTGCCGCGAAGGCGCGGTGTCGATCACCAGATTATCGAAGCCGCGCCGCATGAGTTGATCGATGCGTTCGATGGACATCAGCTCCTGCATGCCGGCCAGCGAATCGGCGATCGAAAGATAAATCGGATGGTGCAGGATCGCTTCGTGATCGGAAGGCTTCGCGTGAAGGCGGACCGCGTCATCGAGCGTCGCCTTCACGTCCATCAGGGCGGCCCAGAGTTCGCCGGACGCCCCCGGCACCGGCACGTGCTGTTCGAGCAGGCCTTCCTTCAGGCCGAGCGCGGTACGCAGCCGCAGCGCGGGATCGGTGGTCAGCACGAGGCACTTCGCGCCGGCCTGCGCTTCTTTGAGCGCCATCGCCGCGGCAACGGATGTTTTCCCGACTCCGCCAGTTCCGACACAGACCGTAATCTTCACGCGAACCTCCCGAGATCGAGAGAGGCGCCGATCTTCGCAAGAAGATCGAGATCATCCGTCGCCTGCGTGATGCGCGGAATCAGAACCTGCGGCGCGGGCAGCGAAGCGCGCAGTTCTGCGAGGCGCGCGCGTTCGGTCATACCGCGATCGACCGAGAAACTCAGCGCGGGCGAGGAATCCCTGATCTGCTCCAACTCGGCAATCTGGCTCTCATCCGCCATGCACATCGGCGAAACCGCGTTGACCAGCACCGCCGCGCATGGAATCTGGAAATCGCTCTGCATCGCCTGCGCGATTTCCAGCGTTTCGGCAATCGCCATTTCTTCGAGCGGCGTAACGGGGAAAAGCTGGATGCGGCTGCTGTTCGAGAAGAACCGGTGCAGTTGCGCGCCCGCGTTGGCGAGCGGTCCGGTCAGGAACGAATGGAAGCTCTTGCCGGACCGGATGGTGCTGAGGAAGTGGCCGCTGGCAGGCGCATCCCACAGGATGTAGTCATACTGCGTCACCGCCCCGGCCGATGTGTAACGGCGTTCCTCCGCCAGCTCCTGCAGCTTGCCCAGAAAGAAGAATTCCTTCAGGCCGGGCGCGATCTCAATGAGATTCGTGAAGATCGAGCTTTCGAGGATTTTCTGCGCCATCGACGACATCGGGAAGTACTTCTTCACGATGTCCGCGATCAGTTCCTTCGGATCGATGTAGACGACGTACAGATTCGGCGCAGCCGTGGGAAAGCGGGCGGGAAGTGAACTGAGAGAAACCGAGAGTGCGAGCTCGGAGAGCGGATGCGAGCTGACGACCAGCGCCTTTCGGCCCTGCATCGCATGACGCAGGCCTTCGGCGAGGCTCAGGGTCGTTTTCCCGACGCCTCCCTTTCCGCAGAAAATCACCAGACGCGCCGGATCGTCCATAGA
>CAZPZE010000058.1:0-5325 GCA_964590625.1 uncultured Solibacteraceae bacterium | reverse complement strand
GCCACCTGCGCCATCGCGAGATTCGCCTGCGGATCGGCCGGATTGATGGCGAGCGATTTCGTCAGAATCTCGCGCGCGGTTTTCTCGTCGCCCGTCGCGAGCAGGTTATTCGCGTAGTTGTAGAGGACCGCCGTCGATCGCGGCGCCGCCGCCATCGCTCTCTTATGGAAAACGCGCGCCTCGGTAAACTTCTGCTGTTCGTCGAGCGCCACACCCAGCAGGCTCAGCGCTTCCGGATCCGCCGGATGCGCGCTCACCTCCGCGCGCAGCTTCGCCTCGGCGGTCTTGAAGTCCTGCCGCTGCATCGCGGCGACCGCCTCCTGCACAACCGCGCCAGCCCCGAACGCAGGAGCCAACGCGACCATCAGCAGCACACTCAGAACCAAAACACACCCAACGTGGGGCCGGGCTTCGGCCCTGCCGCCGGCCTTCCGGCCGGCGCAACCTGTCCGAAACACCCATTTATCCCGCGAATGAAACACGCGCACAGCCGATTATAACGGCCCCCGCGATCAAAGTCGTTACGTTCCCCTGATACCCTGATGGCTGAAGCCTGAACGAATGACGCGCCGGCAACTCCTCTCCCTCTCCGCGCTCGCACTCCCCGCCGCCCGGCCGGCCCGCGCCCAGATGCACGCCGTCGTCCCCCAGGGCGTCAAACCCCTCACCGCCGCCAAATTCTCCGGCCTTCCCTACAACACCAAATTCGTCAACGTCGCCGCCGCCGCCGGACTCACCAAACCCATCATCTTCGGTGTCACAGACCATGCCGACTACATCGTCGAATCCATGGGCTGCGGCGTCGCCTTCCTCGATTACGATAACGACGGCTGGCAGGACGTCCTCCTCCTCACCGGCCAGCACTACACCGGCCCTTCCCCCGAAGGCGCCATCATCCGCCTCTACAAAAACAATCGCGATGGCACGTTCAAAGAGGTAACCGAACAATCCGGCCTCGGCCAGCGCGTCTGGGCCTCCGGCGTCACCGTCGCCGATTACGACAACGACGGCTTCGAAGATATCTTCATCACCTGCTGGGGACAGAACATCCTGCTCCACAACGAAGGCAACGGCAGCTTCAAAGACGTCACCGCGAAAGCCGGCCTCATCCAGCCTCATAGCCGCTTCGGCACCGGCTGCACCTGGGTCGATTACAACCGTGACGGCCACCTCGATCTCTTTGTCTCCAATTACCTCGTGTTCGATCCCGCAAAGATACCCGCGCGTGGTAAGGACCCCGGCTGCGCCTATGGCGGTATCCCCGTCGAATGCGGCCCCACCGGCATCCAGGGCGAAACATGCATCCTCTACCGCAACAATGGCGACGGTACATTCACTGACGTGAGTGAAAAGGCCGGTATCTCAACAGTCAAACCACGTTACTGCCTGACCGCCGTTGCCGCCGATTTCGATAACGATGGCTGGCCCGATATCTATGTCGCCTGTGACGCCACTTACTCGTTGTTATTCCGCAATAACAAGGATGGTACTTTCACCGAGCGCGGTCTCGAAAGCGGCGTCGCGCTGAACGAAGACGGCCGCACTCAGGAAGGCATGGGAATCGGCATCGGCGATTACGACTGCGACGGATCGCTCGATATCTTCAAAACTCATTTCAGCTCGGATACGAACGTCCTCTATCGCAACCTCGGCAAAGGCGTCTTCCGCGATACCACCATCCGCGCCGGTCTCGGCGTCGAAACCCGCTTCGTCGGCTGGGGCGCCGCCATTGAAGATTTCGATAACGACGGCCTCCCGGATCTCCTGTACACAACCGGCATGATCTTCCCCGAGGTCGACGGCAAGATCTCCGATTCCCCCTTCAAAACACCCACCGTCATCTTCCGGAATCTCGGCGGCGGCAAATTTGAGGAACTGATCGAGTACGCCGGCCCCGCCCTGAAAGAAGTTCACTCCAGCCGCGGTCTTGCGGTCGGCGACTTTGACAACGATGGAGATCTCGACATCCTCATCATGAACATGAATGAGCCGCCATCGCTGCTCCGCAACGATATTGATCGCACCAACCACTGGCTCAAGGTTCAGTTGATCGGCGCCACGTCAAATCGCAGTGCGATCGGCGCCACCGTGATCTGCAGCTACGGAGACAGGAAACAGGCCAAAGCCGTCATGGCTCAGTCCTCCTATCTGTCCGCCAATGACAAACGCCTCCATTTCGGACTTGGCTCCGAAAAGAAGGCGTCTGTCGAAATTCACTGGCCGAGCGGCAAATCCGAAACTCTGCCGGACGTCGCCGCGGATCAGCTGGTTGTAATAAAAGAAGGAGCCGGCATCATACGAACCGGCCCCCTCGGGCGATAGGCGCCTCCACGTCAGAGCTCGAGTTTCGACTTCAGCTCTTCGTAGCGCGCTTTCGCTTTCCCGAAATTCACGAAATCGCTGATCAGGCTCTCCAGATTGTTCGCGATGTCCAGATTGGCCTCGCAGAGATCCTTGAATTCCTGCGAGTGGATTTTGTTCTTGTTCGCGTCCAGATATTTGATCGTGACCGTCGTATTGTCCGCCATATCCTTCAATAGCGGCTCGATCCGGCGGATCGCTTCCTGCTGCCACGGGTCACCGGTCGCTTCTGCGTCCTTCAGTTGCGTCAGCAGCTTGCCCGCTGCATTGATATGACTCTTCATCGAGTCAAGCTCTTTCGAGTAGGTCTGCCAGCTGATAGACGACCGCGTGAATGACTGCAGGCTGTCCGCGTCCGATGCGAGCTGAACCGCCTGAGATTTGGTTTCCGCCAGAAGTCTGTTGATCTCCTGAGATTCGGCGCCCGATAGATTCGGGATCGCAACACAGCCCGCAACCAGGGCCATCGCGAGTGTGAGAGAAGTTTTTCGCTGCAACATAAATTGTCTTCCTTTCGGGACCACGTCCCTGTTTTTCAACCTCGCACCCCATGAGTGCAAACCTCTGGCCCGCCGCCAACCCGGCACAAATCACTCAAAACAGACGGTTTCGCCGGACTCCCGCAGCCGAATCCTGGGTGGAAATGGGTGAACCCAGGCCCCGCCGTGCGTCAAAGAACCCAGCATTGCTCCGATAGGGCCCGGGACCTCTTCGGTCACTGGCGGAAGCCCTTGATCTACTGCCTTGGCATCAACAGAGTCCAGTTAGTTTGCACCATGGCAAATCTAGTAATATTGCCGTAGACATGTCTGGTATCCATTTACTGGAAACCGATTCACGTCATAGTACTCTGTTATAAAAATCACACTGATGACAACAGTCTAACTACCACAAAACTATTAGTTTCCGCCCATTTTTGCTCGTTTTACGAGCCATTGACCTTCTCTTGACACCTATACAGGCGGATGATACTGTGTCACCCGTGCGCTAAGTTCCCGAAATACGGGTTGGGAATGAATAAGTGCATGTACTAAGGGTCTTGCTGGATTACGGGAAAAGTCCAGTTACAAGGGGAAAAAATGTACTCGAAACTCTATACGCGTGTAGCGATCACGCTGGCTTTGAGCTGCGCCAGCGTGTTCGGACAAACAGTCTCCAGCTCACTCATCGGAACGGTCGTCGATCCGGCGGATGCCGCCGTCGCGAACGCTCCCGTCACACTGACGAACACCCAGACGAAGGCAACAAGAACGGCTTCCACCGACAACACGGGCACTTACCGTTTCCTGTCGATCGACCCCGGCAGCTATACCCTCACGGTAAAGGCTTCGGGATTCAAAACTGTGACGCAGACCGGCCTTGTGATCAGCGCCTCGGAAACACACAACGGCGGCAAGATGGTCCTGCAGCTCGGCAATGTGTCGGAATCGATCTCCGTCACGGCTGAGATCGCTCAGGTGCAGTTGGCCAGCTCGGAAAAGGCCCAGACGGTCGGTTCCAACGAGCTCGAATCGCTGACCCTCAAAGGCCGCGATCTCTTTGGTTATATGAAACTCGTGCCCGGCGTCATCGATACCAGCACGGCGCGCGACGTCACCGGCCCCGGCGCCATCGGTGGCATTACCATCAACGGCAATACGTCGGCTAAGAACTTCACGGTCGACGGAATCACCGACCTCGACACCGGTTCCAACGGAACGCTCCACTATGAGCCCAACCTCGATGCAGTCCAGGAGCTGAAGGTTCTGACCTCGAACTACCAGGCGGAATTCGGTCGTAACTCCGGCGGCACCATCACGGTCATCACCAAGAGCGGCACACAGGATTTCCACGGAACTGCGGGCTGGGTTCACCGTCACGAAGAATTCAACGCCGACAGCTGGGCCAATAACCACACGCTCAAGAATGGCGCCGCTACGCCGCGTGTGCCTTACCGCTACAACGTGGAGACTTATTCCATCGGCGGCCCTGCCTATATTCCCAAATTGCTGAATAAGGAAAAGAAGCACCTCTTCTTCTTCTGGTCACAGGAATATACCGGCCAGTATGTCGCTGGATCCACCCAGACGCTTTTCATGCCGACCGCGGCTGACCGCATCGGTGATTTCTCCGCCGATCGCGGCAACTCCAACGGCAATCCCGTTGCTCTGAAACTGCTCGATCCGGCCAACGGCAACGCACAGTTTCCCGGCAATGTCATTCCGCAGTCCCGCCTCAACCCAGTGGGCCAGAAGCTGCTCAACTTCTTCCCGCTGCCGAATTACACACCGACCATTCCGACTCAGCTGTATGTCGATAACTACTTCGAGCAGGGCAGCGCCCAGCACCCGCGGCGTAACGACGTGCTCCGCATCGATGCCAACATCACCTCGAAGATCACCTCCTACTTCCGCTGGATTAACGATCACGACGACATGCAGACTATCTACAACGGTGTCCAGTTCAGCGGCAACCCCACCGGGCGCGAATCGGGCCTGCCGCCGATTCAGAACATCGATCACCCGAATCCGGGCCATGGTTATGCCTGGTCTTCCACTCAAACCCTGAGTCCCACCCTCGTGAACGAAGTAACCGTGGCGAACAGCTGGAATACGTGGGCATATTATTCCCTCGATAACTATGCCGACGAACTGCGGTCTCTGGAACCCGGCCTGCCGGTTCTGTTCCCTGTCCCCACTGCCGCGCAGAACGGCCCGGCGTCCAAAACCAACGGCTATCTGCCGCTTCTGCCGACATTCGGCTTTGGCGGCGGCACGTTTCCGGGCGCTGCCAGCTATAACCGCAATGGCACCTCAGCCGGCGCGGAAGAAAACTTCAACCCGATCTGGACCTACCAGGACAACATCAGCAAGGTCGCCGGCAAGCACGCGTTCAAAGCGGGCATTTACCTGGAGCACAACCTGAAGCTGCAGCCGTCACAGAAAAACTACAACGGCCAGTTCAGCTTCGCGGCGAATACTTCAA
>CAZPZE010000057.1:0-1707 GCA_964590625.1 uncultured Solibacteraceae bacterium | reverse complement strand
CATCAACGGCAAAATCTTTCCGTATCTCGAAGTCGAACCGCGCCGCTATCGCTTCCGCATCCTGAATGCCGCCAACAGCCGCTTCTTCCATCTTTCGCTTTCGAACGATCAGCCGTTCACGCTGATTGGCACCGACCAGGGCCTCCTCCCCGCTCCCATCGAAGTGAAGAACATGATGATCGCACCGGCCGAGCGCGTCGACGTGATCCTCGATTTCAGTAGCCAGAAGGGCGCTCAGATCATCCTGCATTCCGACCTGTTTTCGCTCCTGCAGATTCGCGTAGGCCGCGATCGCGTCGAAGACACCAGTTCACTCCCCGCGAAGCTCCGGCCCGTCCCGCGCACGCCCGAATCATCGGCCATTCGCACCCGCCGGCTCCGCATTATCGAGAACAAAATGGCGAACGGCGATTCCATGATGATGCTCCTCAACGGCATGCACTGGGATATGCCAGTCAGCGAGAATCCCACCATCGACACCACGGAAATCTGGGAACTCGTCAACACCACCGAGGATTCGCACCCCATCCATCTCCATCTCGTCCGCTTCCAGATTCTCGACCGCCGCAACTTCAACGAGCTTATCTACTGGCGAACCGGCCAGCTCAGCTACACCAGCGATCCGGCGCCGCCACAGTCCGACGAATCGGGCTGGAAGGACACGGTGCGCGCCCACGGGCTCATGGTGACCCGCATCATCGTCCGCTTCGAAGGGTATACCGGCCGCTACGTCTGGCACTGCCATCTGCTCGAACACGAAGACAACGAAATGATGCGCCCGTATGATGTCCTGCCGGCGAGCATGACGACTGGCTGACATTCTGGTCAACAAATGTTCTCGCGATCGGCATCGCACTTTCACACTTCCTGCCTAATTTGGTGGAAAGAGGTGAAGGGTTATGCCGTCCGTGACGCATTTGCTCGCGGGGACGCCGCTCGAAGTTATCGCGCCCGCACTCGATAAGTGGTTCTCCAGCCAGCTCGCGCGTGTATATTCTCCGGTTCGCCACACGCAGCGCGATTTCTTTCCGCAGTTGCTCGCCAGCCTCAACATTCGTTACGAGTGCGCGCCCGCCGATCTCGCGCGAATTCCCCGCACCGGCCCGGCCATTATCGTCGCCAATCACCCCATGGGTCTCGCGGACGGTGCGATTCTCGGCGCGCTTCTCGAAAACATCCGCCCCGATATCCGTTTCCTCGCGAATTCCCTGCTGCTGGGCGTGCCGCAGTTGCGGAACTACGTGATCCCGGTGGATCCGTTCGGCGGCCCCGCTGCAAATCAGTTCAATCGCACCGGACTCCGCCAGGCAATCGACTGGCTGCAATCCGGCGGACTTCTTGTCGTCTTCCCGGCGGGCGAAGTCGCGGCGATGAAACTTCCCGGCCGTATCGAGGAGCCGGCATGGAATAACAACATTGTGCGGCTGATCCAGCGGATGAACGTGCCCGCGGTGCCGGTTTACATCCACGGCAGCAACAGCCCTGTCTTCCACGCCGCGGGATTAGTCAGTCCACGGCTTCGCACTATGATGCTTCCGTCGGAACTGCTGAACAAATCCGGGCAGCGCATTCGCATATCGGCAGGTACCGCCATTTCTCCCGCGCGTCTCGCGCGGCTCGGCGACGTCCGCGCCGCCACGGATTACCTGCGCGCCCGCACCCACATGCTCGGCGGGCGCAGCGGCCGTTCGGCGCAGTTGTCCCGGC
>CAZPZE010000056.1:0-4010 GCA_964590625.1 uncultured Solibacteraceae bacterium | reverse complement strand
GGCAGGTCGGGATCCCGCTCTTCGCCGGGCGGCGTCGAGGGTCCCGCCAGTTCATTGGCGCTCGAGCTGTGAGTGAGCGCCCGGTTGAGCAGGGCGCGGTCCCGGAATGCGTAGCCGAGCGATTCTTCCAGCTCGTCCAGATTCGCCTTCATCGTGGAACCGGCCCTGACTCTCCTTTCCTGCTACTGGGGCTGCTTCTTCAACGCTTCAACGCGGGTCTTGTCTTTCCCCGCGATGTCCTTGAACTGCGCCGCGTCCGGTGACGGGTTGGCTTCCACCTTGGCGATCCACGTCAGCGCGTCGTCGTAGCGCTTCGCTGCCGTATAGGCCCGTTCAATGTAGAGCATGTCGAGCGGATCGGGATAGAGCGACATCGCCTTGTCGAGATCCGTCTTGGCTTCGTCATACTTCTTCTTCAGGATGGCGGAAAGCCCGAGCGACACATAAGCCCGTTCCGACTCGCCCTGTTTGACGCCGGCCCACTGTTCGTCGCTGATATCCGGCTTCGGCTTCTCGGCGGTGGCGAGCACGGTCAGCGCGTCGTGCGCATACTTGTCGGATTTCGCCAGCCGGTCGTCCATGTCGAGGTCCGTCGAGCGGGTCGTGCGCGAGTAGATCTCGGAGAGCAGCAGCAGCGCCTCATAACTCTTCGGATCGATCGCGAGCGATTCTTCACCCACTACGATCGCCTTCGGGTCATCTTTCTTTGCGTGATAAGCCTGCGCCTGAACGAGCAGAACCTGGGCCTTGTAATCGGTGTCCGGGTATTTGTCGAGAATGTCCTGTGCGGCCTTGATCTGCGAATCCGGGTCCTGCGCTCGGAACATGGCGAGAAGCGCTGCGTTCTCTTCGGGGGACTTCGGATGTGGACCGGCGGGCTGCGCGGCCGGCGCTCCGGGCGCGGCTGCTCCGGCTGCGGGAGCCCCGGCCGCGGGAGCGGCTCCTCCCGCGGCAGGTGCGGGAGCAGGTGCGGTCTGGCTGAACGCCGTTATCGCGGCGAGGAGACCGATCGGTAGAATGGCGATTCGCCTCATGGTGTTTGTTTCTCCTGAATTTTGGAAATTGCGTTTAACTCGCTCTGGGCCGTCTCTTTGGCCTTGTCTGACGCGCCGCTGACTGCGAGCGCGTCCTTGAAATACTGAATTGCTTTAGCGAAATCCTGCTGAGAGCGGTAAATGCTCCCCAGCTGAACATCGCTCCAGCCCCGGACGAAGTCGTCCGGCGAAGATTCCAGGGTTTTCTCGAAAAGCTGCAGCGCCGTCGAGCCCTTCCTCTCTATCATGGCGATCCGGGCCATGCCATACCACGCCTGCGCATGCTCGGCGTCATCGCCTTTTTGCTCGAGCGCCTTGATAAACAGATTTTTCGCGTCCTGAAGATTGCCGGGTGCGTCGTTTCGCGCCGTGAACAGGCTTTCCGCCTTCTGCAGCGTCTGGCCCGCCGGCGAAAGCACCGGCTGGGGCGCCGCCACTTCCACTTTCTTCACTGCGCGCTGCAAAGGCGCGGCATCGAACTTGACATCGGAAAGGCGCGCCGTTTCCTCCGTCAGATCGATCGCATTGATCATTTCGTCAGCATAGAACCGCATGGCCTGCTGCTGGTTCTCGAAGGCTGACAAGTGTTCATAGAAGAACGGCGCCATGATGAAGCCCTGTCGCGTCGCGCGGTCCACGGCGCTCCTGTCTTTGTCGAGGCGCGCTTCTATCGCTTTCACCAGACTCTGGCTGCACAGCAGCACCATATCGTATTTGTAATCGTCCGGCAACGGCGAGGAGCCAACCAGATCGAGCAGCGAACGCTTCTGCTGTATGTCCACCCGATACGTCAGCATCAGCGGATCGATCAGCGAAAACAGATACGCGTGCCGGATGTCGTACATCGGCGGATTCGCCGCCGGCGAAATCACCACATAGGTGTCATCGCCGTAACTTCTGGTCTCGATCAGTTCCGGCTGCATCATCGGCTCCACGATCGCGTGAAACTTCCGCCCCGGAAAATCCGCCGCCGATGCGTGCAGATAGGCGTCGATCGAGCCGGTCATCGCGAGAATCGGTTTGTGATAACGCGCGATTTCCGCGTCGTAAGCGGGCTGTACTTTCTTCCAGAGGTCCGCCAGCTTCGCCTGGTTGTAAAAGTCGATCATCAGCGGCTGGAAGCCTTCGAGCCCCAGCGCGTCCGGTGGCACATCCACGTCGCGGCCCTTCCACTGGAAGTCCGGCGCGCCGCTCACGGCCAGCGCCCAGGAGACGTAAGGCGTGAGATCTTCCGTTCCGGTCCTCTGCATGTGCCGCCGGTAATACTGCTTCAGCTCGGGCAGGACGGGTATCTTTATCGAGGCCAGATAATCCCGCACCTGTTTGCGCAGCGGATTGTTGTCCGGCAGATTAATGCCTTCGTCATAGCCAGCCGCGTTCACGGCCGCCATCACATAAAACAAGGTCTCGTTCGATTCGAGCTGCATCGTTTCCGCGCGAGCCGTCTGGCCGGCGAAAAGTGCGCAAATCACCAGGGCTGCGGCTGCCGAAAAGGGCGTGCCCGTCGCGAGTTGAGTGAATCTGGGTAACAATCGCTTCAAGACACTTCCGCCCTGGATGAACTCAAGTCTACCATTAAGTTAAATATGGATATGTCGCGTTGCCGCATCATGATGGTGTCTTCGGAAGTTAGCCCCTGGGCGCGCAGCGGCGGTCTGGCGGACGTGCTCGGAGCCCTCCCCTCCGCCCTCGCCGCGCAGGGTTATGAAGTCGCCGTGGTCGTTCCGCGCTACATGAATGCCGCGGATTCTCCCACCTCTCTCTTGATAGACGAGCTAAAGGTTCCATTTGGTGCGGGCCATGTCCCCATCGGTGTCTGGGCCGGTTCGAAAGAGATCGGTTCCGGATCAGTGACGCTCTATTTCATTGAAAATAATGAGCTTTATGGTTCTGAAGGGAGAGGCCCCGGTCTCTATGGCAACCAGCAGGGCGATTACCCCGATAACCACATCCGCTTCGCTGTCTTCTCTCGCGCTGCGCTGGAGATTTCCCGCCGCATTTTCCACGCCGATGTATTTCATTGCCATGACTGGCAGGCCGGACTGCTCCCCGTCTATCTCCGCGAGACACTTGGCGGTGATCCCGATTTCGCGGGCGCGAAGGCCCTCCTCACCATCCACAACCTCGGCTACCAGGGGCTGTTCCCGCCGGCTGCCCTCAGCGAAATCGGCCTCCCCCCGCATCTTTTCAATCCCGGGCAGCTCGAATTCTGGGGCCGGATCAATTTTCTGAAGGCCGGCATCGTTTTCTCCGACGCCATCAATACCGTCAGCCGACGTTATGCGGAGGAAATCCAGACCGAACCTTTCGGCTTCGGACTTGACGGTCTCCTGCGCTACCGATCCTCCATCCTTTCCGGCATCCTGAACGGCGTCGATTACAGCCGCTGGAATCCCGCCACCGATCCCCACATTGCCGCGAACTACAGCCCGGAAAATCTCGCCGGAAAGCTGGAATGCAAGCGAGCCCTCCTGAAAGAACTGGGTTTGCCCGATTCGATGATGGATCGCCCGCTGATCGGCGTCGTCTCCCGCTTCGCTGTCCAGAAGGGTTTCGACCTGCTCGGTCCGATAGCGGAGAAGATCTTCGCCCGCGGCGCCGGGCTGGTGGTTCTTGGTGACGGTGATGCCGAGCTCGAACAGATGTTCCTCGGCCTGGCCCGAGATTTCCCCAACCAGGCAGCCGTGCGCCTCGGCTTTAACGACCCCCTCGCCCACCGCATCGAAGCCGGCGCCGACATCTTCCTGATGCCCAGCCGCTATGAACCGTGCGGTCTGAATCAGATCTACAGCCTGAAGTACGGGACGGTTCCGGTGGTTCGGGCAACCGGCGGCCTGGACGACACGATCGACGAGTCCACCGGCTTCAAGTTTCATGATTACAATGGAAATGCGCTGCTGGATGCGGTCGCCTGGGCCTGTGACGCCTGGGAAAACCGTGAGGAGTGGGCCGGCCGGATGGTACGTGGCATGCGAA
>CAZPZE010000055.1:0-4281 GCA_964590625.1 uncultured Solibacteraceae bacterium | reverse complement strand
CACGAACGACGTAAGCTTCGAAATCCAGGAAGGCGCGCCCAGCCGCTGGCAGCTCGTGGCCGATACCGGTCTTCCCGCGCCGCACGATTATTACGAACCCGCCGACCGCCGCCGACTGCTCTCACCCGTCTATCGCGTGGGCGCGCGCAGCGTCGTCGTGCTGGAAGGAGGGCGGCTCCCCTGAGCCGCGCCGGGCCCCCGGCCCGGCTGTCTCTCCGCTTGCGGCTTCTTTACTCGCTCACGATCGCCTGCAGTTCTTTTCTGCTGTTCGTCGTGCAGCCGATGGCGGCGAAAACGCTCCTCCCTCGCTACGGCGGATCGGCCGGAGTCTGGGTCGCGAGCATGCTGTTCTTCCAGCTCCTGCTGCTGGCGGGATATGGGTATTCGTACGTAATATCGATCTCACTCGGCCGCCGCGCCCAGAGCATCGTACATGCGCTTCTGGTGCTCGCCGGACTCGCGACCATGACCTTGCAGTTCCGCGTCTGGCAGGCCTCCAGTCCGTCGTTTTCGATTCTCGGCACTCTTCTGCTCTCGGTCGGGCTGCCGTACTTTCTGCTCTCCGCCACCAGCCCGCTGCTGCAATCCTGGCTCGGAGGAGCCACGCCGGCGCCCTTCCCCTGGTGGCTCTTCGCGCTTTCGAACGCGGCGTCGCTCGCCGCGCTACTGGCCTATCCGATCGTGATCGAGCCTTCGCTGACGCAGAGTTCGCAGCTTCAGCTCTGGTGGATCGGCTACGGCGTTTTCGTGGCGCTCATCCTCGCCGCCGCAGCCGCTCACATCCGCGCCGCCGCACCGGAAGAATCGCGCACTCCGTCGCACGATCCCGGCAGTCCGATCATCCGTATCGCGCTCGCCGCCTGCGCCTCAGCCCTCTGGATGTCCGTTGCCAATCACCTGAGCCAGGAGGTCGCGCCCGTGCCTTTTCTCTGGGTGCTGCCCCTCAGCGTCTATCTGCTGAGCTTCATCCTCTGCTTCGAAGGCCGCGGCTGGTATAGCCCCACGCTCTTCAAAATATTGCTGCCCGTCGCCTGGTTCGGCGCAGCCTACCGGCTCTCCGCCGCGGGCGCAGGAGCTCTCGTCACCGAAATCGCCATCTTCACTGCCGCGCTCTTCGTCTGGTGCATGTTCTGCCATGGCGAAATCGCCCGCACGAAGCCCGAATCCGGCGCGCCGCTCTTCTACCTCCAGATCGCCGTCGGCGGCGCGCTGGGGGCGCTTCTCGTGGGCCTCGCCGCTCCCGCGGTTCTCACGTCCTACATCGAGTTGCCCATCTTCATCGCCGTCTCTGTCGTACTCGCGCTCTATCTGCTCTACGGCATTCGCGCCAAAGCCCGGCTGATTCGCCTCGCCGTCGTCGCTGCCGGCGCCTTCATCATCGCGTCGCGCTTCGAAGCCGGCAGCGGAACTGTACTCCGCGAGCGCAATTTTTACGGCGCCCTCCAGGTGAGCGACACCAGCACCATCCGCACGCTCTACAACGGCAAAACGCTCCACGGCATCGAATTCCTCGCGCCCAACAAACTCACCTACCCCACCGCCTACTATGGCCCTGGAACCGGCGCAGGCCAGCTTCTCGCCTCGCGCACCTCTCCGGGCCGCGTCGCGCTCGTCGGACTCGGCGTCGGTACGCTCGCCGCTTACGGCCGCCCCGGCGATACGTTCCGCTTCTACGAAATCAATCCCGCCGTGATCGACGTCGCCTCGCACGATTTCCACTTCCTGGACAAATCCCAGGCGAAGATTGAAATCATCGAAGGCGATGGCCGCCTCTCGCTCGAGCGCGAACCCTCCGGAAGCTTCGACTATCTCGTGCTCGACGCCTTCGCCGGCGATTCCATCCCCGTCCACCTGCTCACGCGCGAAGCTTTCCGGACATACTTCCGCATCCTTCGCCCGGACGGCGAAATCGCGATCCACATCACCAATCGTTTTCTGGATCTCGCGCCCGTCGTTCGCGCCGTCGCCGCGAGCCTCGGACGCGCCGTCATCGAAATCCGCAACGAACCCGACCCCGCCCAGCAGATCCTCGCCGCCGGCTGGATGCTCGTCTCCGCCCGCAACGTCGGCGAAACCCCCAGCCGCCGCACACGCGCCTGGACCGACGACTACAGCGATCTGTTCGAAGTTCTAAAGTAGCGCGGCGCTTCGGCGTTGCCGCCGGGCTTCTGCCCGGCGCAAACCGTCCGAACTACTTCGACTGAATGTAATCGATGATCGTGTCGATCTCGTTATCGCTCAGCTTCTTCGCAAAAGCCGGCATAATCGAGCCGCCGAATTTCACCCGAACCTTGATGTAATCCCGATTCGGCTTCATCGCCGCAAGCGGCATCTTATCCCGCTTGAAAAGCTGATAAAAACTCGGCCCGAATTTCTTCGACTGCGCCTGCGGACGATCGATATCGTGGCACACCACGCAATTCGTCCGATACAACTCCTGCCCGATCAGCAGATGATTCTTCTCCCACGGCGGCAGTTTCCCGCCCGCCGCGAAGAGCGAGATCGCCAGCGCGCACCACAGCGCCGCCGCGCCTGTCGCGACCTTCCTCATCCCGCCACCTTCTGTTCCACCGGCGGCGCGCCCGCCTCGAACAGCACGGCCATCGCCTTTGACGTATCGCCTGCGCACCGTACCCGCAGGCAAATCTTCTCCGGCGGAACGCTCGGCACCGGCGCCGTCCTGTCGCGCTTGCGAATCAGCCCGCTCTCCCACAGGAAATAGCCGAACGTCGCGAAGACCGCGCCCAACATCGTCGTCTCATAGGTGATGACGCCCGTTCCCCACATCGAGAACAACGGCATCCCGCCCGTGGGCACCGGATAGTTGTACTGCGCCAGCTTCATCAGCCACGTGCAGCCGCCGCCGAACACAATCGCGCCCAGCACCGATACCAGCGACATCTTACTCGGCCGGTCCAGCACGCCCTTATGGAATTCCACCGGCTCTTCCGAGAACACGTCCATGTCCTGATCGCTCACGCCCGCCGCGCGCAGCGAATGAATCGCTGTCGCGAGCGAGTTGGTCTCGCGGAATTCGCTGATGAGATATGTCGTGCCCATCAGGCTTCGTCCTCATGCGGATGCGGTTTGAATTCCCAGACCGCGATAATCGGAAACAGCTTCGAGAAAATCAGGTACAGGAATACCATCCCGGCAAACGTCGCCGCCGTGATCCCCAGTTCCACCCAGCTCGGCATATACGACGGCGAGTACGCCGCCGCCAGCCGCGTATTGCTCAGCGTCGGCACCACGATGATGTAGCGCTCGATGAACATCCCGATAATCACACCAACCGATGCGATCACACCTGTCGTGATGCTGCGCAGCTTTTTGATCCCCAGCAGCACGAACGGAATCACGAAGTTCACTACGAACATCAGCCAGAAGATAAACGAGAACCGTCCGCGTGTTCTCGCCCCGAACACCGCCATTTCGCTCGGATCGTTTCCGTACCACACCGTCAGATGCTCGGCCAGCGTGAAATAGAGCCAGAGCACAGCCATCAGGAGCAGCAGCTTCGCCAGATTATCGAAGTGATGTTTCGTCAGATACTGCTGGAGCCCCATGAACTTGCGGATCGCCGCCATCACGATCATCAATCCCGCGAGCCCGCTGAAGATCGCCCCCACCACGAAGTAGGGTCCGAAAATCGTGCTGTGCCACATCGGCGCGATCGCCATCGCGAAGTCCCACGCCACCACCGTGTGCACCGAAATCGCCACCGCCAGAATGATCGCCGCCATCAGCTTCATGGCGCGTTCGAGCGAATGCCATTCCCTGTCGCTGCCCGTCCACCCGAGCGACAGCGCCCGATACAGCTTCCGCCGCCACGTCGTTCCGTGCTCCGCGAGCTGCGCCATGTCCGGAATCATCGGCAGATAGAGATAAATCGCGCTGCCCGTCATGTACGTCAGAATCGCCGTAAGATCCCACAGAAGCGGCGACCGGAAATTCGGCCACAGCAGCCGCCAGTTCGGATACGGAACCAGCCAGTAGAAGTACCACGCGCGCCCCAGATGAATGATCGGAAACAATCCGCCGATCATCAGCGCGAACAGCGTAATCGCCTCCGCCGCGCGCGTAATCGGCTTGCGCCACCCGGCGTCGGTCAGCCGCAGAATCGCCGAAATCAGCGTGCCCGCGTGCGAAATGCCGATCCAGAAAACAAAGTCGACAATGTAGAAGCCCCAGAACACCGGCCGCTGCAGACCGGTCACGCCCATGCCGTCGCGCAGCTGCACCATCCAGCAATACGCGCCGAACAGAATCACCAGCAGCGGA
>CAZPZE010000054.1:0-3421 GCA_964590625.1 uncultured Solibacteraceae bacterium | reverse complement strand
CGGTTCCTGAATCGCACCCCGCCACACGACAACGCCATCGGCGAAGCCTGGATTCTCAGCGATGTCGAGGGTAGCCCCAGCCACGTCGCCGATGGCCCACTGTCCGGCACCACCCTCCGCGAACTCCTCGCCACCGACACCCGCCGCATCGGTAACCTCTTTGAATTTCAGATGCCCTTCGTTGTGAAAGAGGTGGTTCTTGGTGCCGCTGTCAGAATCGGTCACGAAGAGATCTTCGAGGCCGTCGCCGTCATAATCGCCGACAGCCGCGGAAGCGCCGCCGGAGGTGAACATCCGCAGCACGTCGGCATGCGGGCCGGTGAAGTGATGCGTGTGGTGCTGGGTCTGCACGCCGGCCTCTTCCGCGATTTCCTGAAAGTGAATCTTCGCGATGACTGCATCGGTCGCCCACACCGCGAGTGGCGCCGCCAGCAGCGCGATGGCTGCCGGCTTCAGAAGCTTTCGGGTGAAGGCGAATGCCATTTACTGATTCCCCCAGAGTTCGCGCAGGTCGGTATTGACGCGCTTATTCGGGTCCAGCACGTCGGAGATGTAATCGTCGAGATCCTCGCCGTCCTTCGACATGCGAGCCTTCAGAGCCTGGCTATCGGGGAAGTCTTTCAGTCCTTCACGCCAGATGGCCCGCGCTTTTTCGTGCTCGTCCATTTTCCAGTAAGCATCGCCGAGCGCAACGTCGACCCGGAGATGATAGCTCTTCTTCGGTTCTTTCTTCTGGATCGCGTAAGCTTTTTCGAGATCCGCCACCGCATCGGGCGCGTGCCCGAAAATCTTGGGCCAGTAGAGATAGCTGTTGCCGCGCGTGTAGAGTCCGATCCAGGTCTGCTTCAGTTCAAGCGATTTCGTGAAGAACCCCAGTGACGTATTCGCCAGCATCACCTGTGAAATGGTACCCGCGGCCGGAATTTTATCCACGTACGCGAAGCCATAATTCAGCACGGCGTTAGCGGAGGTCGGATGATCCTTCGTCAGCTTGTCGAAGAACGCGATCTCGCGATCGAAATCCGTGGGCTTGCCTTCATGCGGCTGTCCTTTGACGGCCGGCTGGAGCGCCAGCGCGCGCTGCAGCGTCGCCATGCGATATTCGCTGGCGTTGCGCAGGCTGTCGGGATTGGCGGTGAGCGACGATTCGAAATATCCGAGCGCGGTGTCGTACTGCTTCGCCGCCAGTGCCTGCTCGGCCTTGTTGTAGTCATCGTCTCCCGGAGCCGCGGCCAGCGTGGAGCCAAAGATCAGGCACAACGGCAATAACTGAGCAGCGAGACGAACGTAATTACGGCGCGTCATTTCGTATTCTTCCCTGTTCCTTCCACAATTCGATTGAGTTTGTCGGCAGTGATGTTGTCGAACTCTTCGTGAACGCCGGTGGGCCACCGGACGTCAATCTTGTCAATCTTCGCGACGTTCCCGAGCCCGAAGTGCACACGGTTGGTCGATTGCCCGGCGAAGCTGTTTCCGCCGTTGATGAAGGCGAGGCGAGTGGAGCCGCCCGCCGTCAGCCGCACCTGCGCACCCACCGCGGCTTTGTTGGATTTCGTTCCTTCCAGCGCGAACTGCACCCAGTGCGGTCCGGCCGGCATCACGTTGCGATAGAGAAACGGTTCGGAATTCGCGTTGGCGGCGAAGATATCGAGGCGGCCGTCATTATCAAAATCGGCGATCGCGATGCCGCGCCCGTCGCGCGTGGAATCGAGGCCGTGACGAGCGGCGTCATTGCGGAAGCTCTGGCCGTGCTCGTTATGGAAGAGCTTCTTTTTCTCGTAGCCGCTCAGGCTCTTGTTGCCCATCGGCGGCCAGTTGCGCGCATCCGCGAAGTCGATGCCGGGCTTCGTGATCATCTTGAAAACGTCCGGCACGTAGCTGTCTTTGCCGGCGGAAACCCAGCCGTTCATGACGTAGAGATCGAGCCAGCCGTCGTTATCGTAATCAAAGAACTTGGCGCCCCAGCCCCAGCCGGTTTCGGCGGTGCCGGTGTCGCGCGATACGTCGGTAAACGTCAGGTCACCGTTGTTGTGCCAGAGGAAATTCCCCTCGCGCATGTAATCGTCGGTGATGTTGGTGACGTAGATATCGAGAAGGCCGTCGTTATCGTAATCGCCCCAATCGACGTTCATGCCTTTCTTGGTGTCGAAGCCGATCGCCTTTTCCGTGATGTCCGTGAACTTGCCATTGCCGTTGTTGTGGAAGAAGCGGTCGGTGCCGAAATCGCAGGCGACGTAGAGATCGTCGTATCCGTCATTGTCGGCATCGCCGTTGCCCATGTCGAGCGTCCAGCCGCTCTCTTTCAGGCCGACTTTGTCCGTCACATCTTCGAACGTGCCGTCGCCCTTGTTGTGGAACACGGTGACGCCGCCGCCGTTATTGGCGGTTTCAAAACTCTCGGGGAAGAAGCGCGGAGTATCCGGGTTGAAAATGTTGATCGGCTGGAAGTAGGAGCCGACGAAGAGATCGAGCTGCCCGTCGCGGTCGTAATCGAACGCCAGCGCTTTGATCGCGTTGCTGTAGCGGTAAAGCCCGGCCTGCTTCGTCACGTCTTTGAACTTGCCGTTCCCCAGATTTTCGTAGAGCGTGTTGTGGCCGAAGCGGACCACGTAGAGATCGGGCTTGCCGTCGTTGTTGAAATCGAACCAGAGCGAGGCGGAGGTGGCATTGTTTTCGTCGTTGCCGCCGGAGACGCCGGCTTCATCGCCCACATCCGTGAAGGTGAAGTTGTGGTTGTTGTGGTAGAGGTGGTTCTTGCCGCCCAGCTTGGAATCGGTGACGAAGACATCGTCATAACCATCGCCGTCGTAATCGGCCACCGTGGCCGACGCGCCCAGCGCCGTATAGCCCTCCATGATGTTGGCGTACGGGTTATGGAACGAGCGGTTTGAATGGGATTTATTGACGCCCGCCGAGACCGTCACATCCTCAAACCATTTGCCGCCCGCGGCGAGTTCCGCACAGAGCACGACTCCGCTCGCCAGACCGCAGACCGCCGCGCCCAGGAGGAACTTCTTCACTTCTTCGCCTCCGTGTAATGCTTCTCTTTGATCTGATTAACGCCTTCGGTGATCTCAATAATCCGGTTGCCCGGAATGTTTTTGAAAGTCTGCACGACGCCGGAGGCCGGCCACTTCACGGTGAGCTCATCCACCTGGGTCGCGTCGCCCAGCCCGAAGTGCTGCCGGAGCGAATTTTCGGAGCCGTAGCCGTCACCCAGCACGACTTCGCGCATCTGCGGCTTGCCGTTGACCTTAATCGAGATCCGGGCGCCCACTGCGTCCCGGTTCGACTTGACGCCCACGAGTTCCACCTGTAACCAGTGCCGGTTCGTATCAACTTCGTTACGCAGCAGCGCGTGCTTGTCGGTGGAAGCCGATACCGCAATGTCCATTACCCCACGATTCCAGAAGTCCGCCGC
>CAZPZE010000053.1:0-2650 GCA_964590625.1 uncultured Solibacteraceae bacterium | reverse complement strand
GTGCTCCACCCCGCCACCGTCATCCCGGCGATGGAGCGCAACATCCCGGTCCTGATTCTGAACTCGCGCCGCCCCTCCGTTCCCGGCACCCGCATCGTGGCCGAACCCGTGGAGGGAACGAACGCCGTCAAATCCATTGCCTGCAAGCGCAAAATTACGCTTGTCAACATCCACTCCACCCGGATGTTCATGGCCCACGGCTTCCTGCGCCGCATCTTTGAGATCTTTGACCGCTACGAGACGCCAGTCGATATGATTGCCACAAGCGAAGTCAGCGTGTCACTCACCATCGACAATCCGGCCCACCTCGAGAAAATCGTCAGCGAGATCAGCGAATTCTCCGAGGTGAGCACTGAGCCCGATCAGGTCATCGTCTGCCTCGTCGGCGAAAACATCCGTCACACGCCCGGCGTCGCCGCCCGCGCATTCGGCGCCGTCGCGGATCTCAACATCCGCATGATCTCCCAGGGCGCGTCGCTCCTCAATCTCAGCTTCGTTGTCGCCGAAAAAGACGTCAAGCCGGCCGTCGAAGCGCTGCACCGCGAGTTTTTCAAACAACTGGACCCCGAGGTCTTCGAATGAGTCTCCGAATCGCCATCGTCGGATACGGCAAGATGGGCCGCATGATCGAATCCGCCGCGCTCACCCGCGGCATCGAAGTCGCCCTGAAGCTCGACGAACACAACAACTCCAACTACGAGGGCATCACGCCCGAAAACTTCCAGAACGTCGATGTTGCAATCGACTTCTCCATCCCGGCCGCCGCCGTCCACAACATCCAGCGCATCGCCACGCTCGGCGTGAACCTGGTCGTCGGCACCACCGGCTGGCAGGATCAGATGGAGCACGTGAAAGCCGTCGTCGCCGGACGCAACATCGGCATGGTCTGGAGCCCCAACTATTCCGTCGGCGTCAACGCTTTCTTCCGCATCGTTTCGGAAGCCGCGAAGCTTCTTTCCCGCGAGCCCGATTACGACGCCTGGGCCTGGGAAGCGCATCACGCGGGCAAGAAAGACGCGCCTTCTGGCACCATGCTCAAAATCGTGCAGGATATGGAGCACGCAGGCTTCAGCCGCCGCGTCGACGTCTCCTCCACCCGCGCCGGCGCCATTCCCGGCACGCACGAAATCGGTTTCGACTCTCAGGCGGATTCCATTACTCTCCGCCACACCGCGCGCAGCCGCGAAGGCTTCGCGCTCGGCGCCGTGAAAGCGGCGGAATGGATCAAAGGTAAAAAAGGTTTTTACGAATTCGGCGATATCTTGTTCGGTCAGTAATTCATTTCGGCACCACAGGAGGTGGTACATGTTTACGGGTTGCGGAACAGCCATGGTGACTCCGTTCACGGCGAACGGATCCCTCGATGAAAGCACGCTGCGTCGGCTGGTGCGGCGTCAGATTGAAGAAGGAATCGATTTCCTCGTCCCCTGCGGGACCACCGGCGAGAGCCCCACGCTCACGCTCGAGGAGCATTTGAAAGTCGTCGGCATCACAGTCGAAGAAGCGCGCCACGCCCCGCGCCACGTCCCCGTTCTCGCGGGCGCAGGCGGCTATTTCACGAAGGAAGTCATCGAGCTCGCGCAGGAATGCCAGCGCGCCGGCGCCGATGGCGTCCTCTCCGTCACCCCGTATTACAACAAGCCCACACAGGAAGGCCTTTACCAGCACTACAAAGCCATCGCGGAATCCATCCGCATTCCCATCGTCGTCTACAACGTCCAGGGACGCACCGGCGTCAACGTCGAAACCTCCACGCTCGCGCGCCTCGCGCAAATCCCCAATATCATCGGCGTGAAGGAAGCCTCCGGCAACATCAGCCAGATTGCGGATGTCGCCCACCAGCTCCCCGAGAGCTTCATCATCCTCTCCGGTGACGACGCCATCACGATTCCCCTCATCTCACTCGGCGGCCGCGGACTCATCTCCGTCGTCTCGAACGAAATCCCCGGCCCCATGACGCAGCTCGTCCGCGCCGCCAACAACGGCGATTTCGCCGCCGCCCGCGCGCTCCAGCGCCGCTACCTCCCGCTGATGAAAGTCAACTTCGTCGAATCGAATCCCATCCCCGTCAAGTGGGCGATGCACCGCATGGGCCTCCTCGAACCCGTCTACCGGCTCCCGATGGTCCCGCCATCCGACGCCTCGAAACAAAAGATCGACGCCGTTCTCGAATCCCTCAGCCTGCGTGAAGGAGCCACCGTTGCAAGCCGCCATTGAGCACTTATTCGATAACAAACCCGAAACTTACACACCCGAACATTTCGCGCTCTTCTCGAAATTCAAAGCCGCGCTGAACGCCGGCCAGATTCGCGCCGCCGAGCCCGACCCCAAACAACCCACCGGCTGGCGCGTCAACCCCTGGGTGAAAAAAGGACTCCTGCTCGGCTTCCGCCTCGGCGGCATCGTCGATATGTCCATCGACCCCGCCCGCCTGCCATTCACCGATAAATCCACCTACCCCGTTCGTCGCGTCACTCCCGCCGACGGCGTCCGCATCGTCCCCGGCGGCTCCAGCATTCGCGACGGCGTCTTCCTCGGCCGCGGCGTCACCTGCATGCCGCCCATGTATATCAACGTGGGCGCGTACGTCTCCGACGGCACCATGGTCGATTCCCACGCCCTCGTCGGAAGCTGCGCGCAGATCGGCGTG
>CAZPZE010000052.1:0-2191 GCA_964590625.1 uncultured Solibacteraceae bacterium | reverse complement strand
CTTCGCGACTACCAGCCGGCTTACAGGACGCCCCGAACCGTGGTCTATCACCGGTGCTATCATTGCCCTTCGATCCCGAAATGACGGAATCCTTATCGGGCAAAATCGCCATTGTTACCGGCGCTTCGGAAGGCATCGGTGCGCATCTCGCGGCCGTTCTTCGTGGTCGCGGCGCCCGTCTCGCACTCGTCGCGCGCCGCGAGGACAGACTGAAAGCCGTCGCCGGACCCGAAGATCTCGTGATCGCCTGCGATCTCACGCAGGATGCTTCGCGCGCCGCCGTTATCGACAAAACAATCGAACGCTTCGGCAAGATCGACATCCTCATCAACAACGCCGGCCGCGGCTCCTATTACAGCGCCATCTCGAATCCGCTGGACGATGCCCGCAGCCTCTTCGAACTGAATTTCTTCGCACCGTTTCACCTCGCGCAACTCGCCGCGCCCTGGCTCCAGAAATCGAAAGGAACGCTGGTCAACGTCAGCTCCATCGCCGGACAGATGAGCCTGCCGTGGCTGGCGATGTACTCCGCGAGTAAGTTCGCGCTGGCTTCGCTGACCTCGACGCAGCGGATGGAACTGCGGCGTTTCGGCGTGAACGTGATGGCCGTTTTCCCCGGCTACGTCGATACGGACTTCCAGACGAACGCAACCGGCGCCGCGCCGCCCCCGTCCGTTGTGAAGGGCAGGCGGTTTGCCGTGACTGCGCCGGAATGCGCGGCGGCGATCGTCGAGGGCATCGAACACCGGCGCACCGTGGTGATCACGCCGCGCATCGGCTGGGCCCTGGTTTGGATCAACCGCCTTTTTCCAGCTATTGTGGAATCACAGGTAGGGAAAGCGTGATATGCACCTGAAGCTGAAGCGTACTCCAGGCATTTACATCACGGGATTCATGGGCTCGGGGAAGACGACCGTCGGCCGTCTTGTCGCCGAGCGGCTGGGCTGGGAGTTTGTCGATCTCGACCGCGATATCGAAGAGCGTGAACATGACACGGTCGCCAACATCTTCGCCAGCCGTGGAGAAGCGGAGTTCCGCCGGATCGAGACTGAAGCCATCCAGCGCTGGTTGCGGAAAATCGAATGCGGTTGCCCAACCGTGATCGCGCTGGGCGGCGGCGCGTTCGTGCAGCCGAGGAATTACGAGATGCTGGGCAACAACGGCATTTCGGTGTGGCTCGATTGTTCGCTCGATGTCGTGGAATCGCGCCTCGCCGGGTCCGATGACACCAGGCCGCTCGCGCGCGATAAAGAGGCCTTCCGGAAGCTGTACAACGAACGCAAGGTCCTCTACGGGCGCGCCGATTTCCGGGTCAACGGCGACCTTGACTTCGATCAGGCGGCGGGCGAAATCGTGAAGCTGCCACTCTGGAAATAGATGCCTCGCAATCTGCGGCGCGATGCCCGCGCCATTTTCAAAGCCGCAGTGGATGCGGCGAATCCCGCGGCCATGGTGGAGAAGACGCTGCGCGCCCGGAAGGATCTCGATCGCTACGAGCGCATCTTCGTGGTGGGCGGCGGCAAGGCGGGCGGCACGATGGCAAAGGCCGCCGAGCGCGTTCTGGGCAGGCGGATCACGGGCGGATGCGTCGCTGTGAAAGACGGCGATCCCGCGAAGTGCCGCCATATCGACCTGCATGCGAGCGGTCATCCGGTTCCCGATCAGCGCGGGGTGGAAGCGGCGAATCGCATTGTGGCGCTGTGTGAAGTCGCGGAGGCGAAGGATCTGGTGCTGTGCCTGCTTTCCGGTGGCGCGTCCGCGCTGCTGCCCGCGCCCGCGCCGCCGATAACGCTGGCGGAAAAGCAGGAGACGACGAAACTGCTGCTGGCGTGTGGTGCGACGATTCATGAGATCAATGCGGTTCGCAAACATACGTCGGTCATCAAGGGCGGGCGGCTGGCGAAGTCCGCCGCGCCCGCGCGAGTGCTGACGCTGGCGCTTTCGGATGTGGTGGGCGATCAGCTCGACGTGATCGGGTCCGGCCCGACTGCGCCCGACGAAGCTACGTTCGCGACGGCGCTCGCGGTGCTGGATCGCTACGGCATTCGCGCGAAAGTTCCGGCAAGCGTGCGCGAAGTGCTGGAGCAGGGAATTGACGAATCACCGAAGCCGGGCGATGCGTTATTCGCGCGCGTCGAGAACATCATCGTCGGCAGCAATCAGAAGTCGCTTGAAGCCGCGGCCGCGAAGG
>CAZPZE010000051.1:0-2238 GCA_964590625.1 uncultured Solibacteraceae bacterium | reverse complement strand
GCCGGCGCGAAGGCGTGGGCCGGCGGCATCGTCCGGCGCGGCGAAGCAAGCGCTGCTGTGACGGCAACGGGAAGCCGCACGTATTTCGGAAAAACCGCGGAACTGGTGCGCGAAGCAAAAGGCGCCGGTCACCTGCAGCAGATGATTTTCACGATTGTGAAATATCTGGTTGCGTTTGACGCCGTGATCGCCGCCGGAATCCTGATCTTCGCGCTGTTGGCCGGAATGGGATGGGGCGACATTCTTCCCTTCTGCCTCATGCTCCTCGTGGCGTCGATTCCGGTCGCATTGCCCGCCACCTTCACGCTCGCGTCCGCACTCGGCACACAGGAACTCGCCCGAAGAGGTGTTCTGGTGAGCCGCCTCGCCGCTATTGAAGAAGCTGCCGCAATGGATGCTCTCGCCACCGACAAGACGGGTACTTTGACGAAGAATCAGTTATCCGTTGCCGAAGTAACCCGCATCGCACCGAACACGGAGCCGGATGTCATCCGGAACGCGGCTCTGGCTTCCGATGAAGCGACTCAGGACCCGATCGATATGGCCATTCTGGCGGCTGCACGTGAGAGGAGCATCGGCGCCGCAGGCTACACAGTCCGCAAATTCATCCCGTTCGATCCTTCGACAAAGTGTTCCGAAGCGAGGGTGGAGCACGGAGCGGAGACTCTCCGTGTGATCAAAGGAGCGCCCGGCACGATCGCCAGCATGACGGGGGCTCCGATGCCGCCGGAAGCCGAGCGGCTCGCCGGCGAAGGTTATCGCGTTCTGGCGGTGGCGGCGGGCCCGGAGGAGCATGTCGCATTGACAGGATTGATCGCGCTGCTCGATCCGCCGCGGGATGATTCCGCGAGTCTGGTCGCGAGTCTTCACAGCCTCGGGGTGCGCGTTCTGATGGTCACCGGCGATGGGCTTGCGACGGCGCGCACGGTTGCGCAACAGGTGGGAATTGCGGGCGAAGCCTGTTCGTCCGAACGGCTCCAGGAAGACACGGCGAAAGCGGCCGCCGATTGCGGCATCTTCGGAGGCGTTTTCCCGGAGGACAAGTACCGCCTCGTGCAGGCGCTGCAGAAGGCGGGACATGTCAGCGGGATGACCGGAGACGGAGTGAACGACGCCCCCGCGCTCCGCCAGGCGGAAGTGGGAATCGCCGTCGCGAATGCGACCGATGTCGCCAAAGCCGCGGCCAGCATCGTTCTGACGAATCCCGGCCTCACGGACGTGGTCGCCGCGATCGAAACAAGCCGGCGAATTTACCAGCGGATGCTGACCTACACGCTGAACAAAATCATCAAGACGATTGAGATCGCCGTGTTCCTGTCGCTTGGCCTGGTGTTCACCCGGACTCTGGTTGTGACGCCGGTTCTGATTGTTTTGCTGCTGTTCACGAATGATTTTCTGACGATGTCGATCGCGACGGACCACGTTTCGTTTTCGCAGCGGCCTGAGCGCTGGAGCATCCGGACTCTGATGCTGACCGCGGCGCCGCTCGCCGGCCTGCTCGTTCTCTTCTCGCTCGCGATCCTCTTCACCGGCCTTCGCGTGCTGCGATTGGAGCCCGGGCAGATTCCAACACTGGTTTTTCTTACCCTCGTGTTTGGCGGCCAGGGAACGGTCTACCTCGTGCGCGAGCGCGGGCATTTCTGGAGTTCGCGCCCCAGCGCGTGGATGCTCTGCAGTTCCTGCGCCGACTTTGCGATCGTGAGTGCCCTTGCGATGATGGGTGTGCTGATGCCGCCCGTGCGCGGCGCGATCGTGCTCGGGCTTCTGATTTCTGTCTTGGTGTATCTTGCCGCAGTGGATTTCTTCAAGGTCAGGATATTCCGGCTGTTCGGGGTACGATAGCTGCGCGCCAAAACAATTTATAGTGAGAATGCGTGGATTCCATTCCTGTCCAGTCCGCGGCGCTTCGTCAGACGGCAGTCGATTCCGACGCCGTCGAACGCGATTCCGCATTCGCTCTCGCGGATACGCTGTGGATCGAGGCGCAGGCGGAGAGTTTCGATCTCGCGCGGGGCGAATTTGCGCAGACGCTGCTTGCCGCAGGTGCGAAGACGAATTACGGGCTGCCGCTGGGAGAAGCCGCCGGGCGGGCGCAGATGGAATCGTTCTGGCGCGGACTGCATTTGCAGGATCTGGCGCTGGCCTCGGCCTGCGCGCTGGGCCGCGATGTCGCATGGCAGGAATTCCTGAATCGATACCGCGGTCCCCTGACGCGCGCGGCGACGGCGATCACGGGCT
>CAZPZE010000050.1:0-4550 GCA_964590625.1 uncultured Solibacteraceae bacterium | reverse complement strand
CCATGCGCTCCATTGAATACGACACCGTCGACGATCGCTACACCGACTTCACCGTCAACGAAGTTCTCCCCGAAGTCGAAACAGGCGTGAAGCTCCGGCACGATGGCTACAGCCGCGCCATGGTCGGCGAAAGCTCCGGAGGCATCGAATCCTTCAACGCCGCTTACCGCCATCCCGATGAGTTCGCCCGCGTCCTGAGCTGGATCGGCAGCTTCGCCGGCATCCAGGTCTCGCCCGACAACCCCACCGGCGGCGGCGTCTACCCCATCCTTGTCCGCCTGCAGCCGAAGAAGAACATCCGCGTCTGGCTGCAGGACGGCGCGCACGATCAGGAAAACGTCCGCTTCGGAAGCTGGATCATGCAGAACATCGAGCTCGCCAATTCGCTCAAGACGAAGGGCTACGACTATCACTTCTCGCTCGGCCCCGGCACCCACAGCCAGCGCCAGGGCTCAGCCGAACTGCCCGAAACGCTCGAATGGCTCTGGCGCGATTACGACCCCGCCAAAACCACGCAGGACTTCGTCCAGGAACCGTCCGAAACCGCCAAACCCCTGTGGCGCATAGTCACGATGAATCGGGAATGAAGCTTCGCCAATGAAGCGGCGGCTAATCGCGCGCAACCTCGACCTCGCAACGGTGTAGAATGAACCGATATCCGGAGCGTCCCTCCGGCAGGGTGGCATTTCCACCAGAGGCAACATATGAATCTCAACAGACGCGATTTTGGAAAGCTCGCCCTCGCGGCGGCCGCTGCCCCCACAGGCACGCTCCTCGCCGCCAAACCGAATTCGGTTTTCAGCGGCGTACAGCTCGGCGTAATCACCTACAGCTTCCGCGACATGCCGGAAGCCCACACCAGCGCCGAAAAGATGCTCGAATACATCGTCCAGAGCGGCGCCAGCGGCATCGAGTTTATGTCGGACGCCGCTGAAGCCTACGCCGGCTCTCCGGCCGTTGCCTACGGGCAGCAGGGACGCGGCGGCGGTGGCGGTGCTCGCGGCGGAAGCGGCGGTGGACGCGGCGGCGCCGGCTTCGGCGGCGGACGCGCTCAAATGAGCGACGAACAGCGCGCCGCCATGCAGGCTCAGCAGAAGTCCCGCGCCGAAGAGCTGAAGAAGTGGCGCCTCTCCGTCTCGATGGACAAGTACAAGGCCCTGCGCAAAATGTACAACGACGCCGGCGTCACTATCTACTGCCTGAAGCTCGAGCCGAACGCCAACATGTCGGACGATGAAATGGATTACGTCTTCACCGTCGCCACCACGCTCGGCGCAACCTCCGTCACTACGGAACTCTCCAACAACGCCGCCTTCACTCAGCGCGCCGGCGACTTCGCCCTCAAGCATGGCGTCGTCACCGCCTATCACGCGCACGAGCAGGCGCGCATCGACGCCT
The DNA here is from genome assembly GCA_964590625.1 of uncultured Solibacteraceae bacterium. Lineage (GTDB taxonomy): Bacteria > Acidobacteriota > Terriglobia > Bryobacterales > Bryobacteraceae > BOG-234. The sequence continues at coordinate 3,152 of CAZPZE010000050.1, read as the reverse complement.
GGGACGCCGTCCTCGCGCAGTCAAAAGGAAACGCCGTGAATCTCGATTGCGGCCACTACTACGCGGGCACCGGCCAGAGCCCCATCCCCGCGCTCCAGAAGCTGCACGACCGCATCGCCAGCATCCACCTGAAGGACCGCACTCCCAGCGCCCCCGGCACACCGGGCGCAAATCTCCCCTGGGGCCAGGGCTCCACGCCGATCGTCGAAATCCTCCAGCTCATCCGCGACCAGAAATGGAAATTCCCCGCCAGCGTCGAACTCGAATATCAGGTGCCCGCCGGCTCAGACTCCGTCGTCGAAGTCAGGAAGTGCATCGAGTACGCCCGCAAAGCCCTGGCCTAAACTTCGCTTCACCAAAAACAAAGGGGCCGGAACAGCAACGTTCCGGCCCTTTTTGCATCAATTCGCGTGCCGATCCGTTTTCGCAACAACCGGACACGCGACTTTACTTTAGTGTCGCGTGTCCCGGTTATTTCCTGGCCTGCGGAATCGACCAATGCGTGCAGATCACACCGCCGGTCAGTTCGAACTGCTTCACGGTTCCGTCGAAGGGTGTTCAGCTTGCGATATCACTTCAGGCCGTAGTTTCAGCCGCTCCGCATGCCGCGCCCGAATCGCCGCAAACACCTTCTCTGCGGGAATAGCGCGCTCGGGATCGGCCCGCATCGCATCATACACGCCGACCACTTCCTCCCGCAGCCACTTTTCCACTGCCCTCACTCCGTCACCGTCAAATTCGCCGCCATCGCCGGCACGCCATCCACCGTAATCACCACCGGCTGCACTCCCGCATCTACCGTCGTCGGCACGATGAAGTTCACCTGAATCAACCCCACCACTCCCGTGGGCGCACCCGCGAACTGCACCAGCGCCGGCACCCCGCCCACCGTCACATTCACCGGCATCCGCGGCCTCGGCAACGCCCCGACACTCCCGCTCGCCGCCACACCGGTCGCGAGCGGCTGACTCAATTCCCCCGCCCCCGTCACGAACATCGTCGCGTAACCACCCTTCACCGCCGTCGACCACGGAACCAGACTCCCGTTCGACGTGAAAATCCCCGGCGCCGCCGCCGATGTCCGGAATGCGAACCCGCCGATCAGGCCGCCATTATTCACGCCAATCACCGCCGGCCCCGCCCCCGCCTCATACGGAACCTGGATATTGATCTGTCCCGGCGAAACATACAGCAGCGGCGCGGGCCATCCGTTTACCGTCGCCGAGACGCCATCGAGCGAATACGTCAGTGGCAATGCCGACGCTGTCACCACGTCATTCGCCAGCTTCGTCCCATAGATCGCAACCAGCGATCCCGGCGCCACATCCGCCCCGCCCGTCGCCGCGTTCCCCAAGGACGAAATCATCGGCGCACCCGGCGAAGCCGCCGCATTCACCCACATCACCGGCACAGTCGCCCACTCGGGTGCGGCGTGCGGCGATTCCAGCACGATCATCGCGCGATACACGCCCGGCGCGAACCCTGCCGCGTTCGCCGAAAGCGTAATCGTCCCCGGCCCGGTCCCCGCATGCTGTGACAAACTCAGCCACGCCGTCGTCGGATTCTGCGGAAACACGGACGCCGTCCATGTCTGCGACGCATCGCTCACCTGCACCGCAACCGTCGCGGGCGCGCTCGGAAGCAGCGGCGGCGGCTGCTTCATCGAAACCGACGAGGGCGACGCCGAAATATGCTGCCCCCCGCTCGGCGGCCCCGCGAAATTCACACTGATCTCCTGCGCCAGCTCATCGCCGAAAGCATCCTGCATCACCACCAGCAGCAAATCGCTCGATGGCACGCTCGCCGGATTCCAGCAAATCTTCCCCTCGAGCGATCCCCACGGCGCCAGCCGCGTTGTCCCGAACACATGCGTGATCGAATTGCTGATATCCACCGACCCCTGGAAGAGCCCGATCACGCGCAGTTCATATCCCGTGATCTCATCGAGCGTCACCATCTGCGGAAATAAACAATTCGTCGCCGGCGCCGGATCCTGCTCCACCGTCAGCGGCGATCCCCACAAATTGAAATTCACGTTCGATTCCTGATACGGCTGCCGGAACGTCACCTGCACTTCGCGCGACCACGCGTTCCCGCCCGCATCCGTTCCGGTAAACGTGAACGTCCGGATCGAAGGCGTCGCCACATTCCGCATCACCAGCGTTCCCGCAAGCGTCCCCCGCGCCGGAATATCAGGCGAGGGAAACGTCTGGCTTACATCCTGCTTCACCCCGTCGATCGTGAACCCCGTCACCACCGCGGGCACTCCCGCGAACTCGAGGAACGTGATCGACACCTCCCACGTCGGCGGCTGATTCCCCGTCTGCTGCCCGAAGATCGGATTCGGAATCGACACCAGCAGCGCCGATACTCCCGGCGTCGTCGGAAGGCTCACCTTCACCGCCGCCGTCGCGCCGCCCGGGCTGAACGATGCATCGCCCGAATACTCCGCCGCGATCGTGCACGTCCCCACCGGCCACGCGGCGATCGACACCGACGCCGTCGGCACGCCTGCCACGTTCACGAGCGGCGCCGATCCCAGCGCCACCGTATTGCACACAAAGTTCACCGTCCCCGTCGGCAGCCCCGCGCCCTGCGCGGCAGCCACCGTCGCGGTCAACGTGATCGTGTCATTGATTGTTGGCGCCACCGAACTCACCGTCAGATTCACAACCACCGGAGCCGTCGCCGCCCCCCACGCCGAAAACAACTCATTCGCATCGATCGACCCCAGCCCAGTCGCCATGTCGTAGCCCGCAGCCGCCGCCGCTCCATACGTCCCCGTCGCGCATCCCGGGCTCCCCTGCGCGCACGGTACTTCGTTATTGCCGCGAACAATGTCATGGAACGCCGCGGGCGACGTCTGCGCCATACGATAAAGCTGCGGATTGACATTTCCCAGCCCGGGCATCGTCTGAATCCCCTGCTTCACCACATATTGATTCAGCAGCGCCACCAGCCCCGCCATCGAAGGCGCGGACGCCGACGTTCCGCCCACCACATACAGAGACTTGCCCTGGGTCACCAGATAGCCGTCATGCCCGCCCGCCGCCACCGAAATATCCGGCGCATCGCGCGCGCCATCGTTCGGCACACCCGGCCCGTTTTGCCATTCCGGCTTCGCAATCAGCGCGCTCGGACCGCCCCCGGTC
>CAZPZE010000049.1:0-4341 GCA_964590625.1 uncultured Solibacteraceae bacterium | reverse complement strand
ACCAGAAATGCGACGACGCCGAGAAAGAGGCCCGGGAGGATGAGGCCATATGCGCGCAGTTCGCCCAGCTCATCATTGAGAAATCGCCACGAAAGCTGGTCGGACCGCCCGTATGAGCCCAGACCGCCATAGCGATCGAGTATGCGGTCGAGACGCGCGATCACCTCCTGCTCGTCGGCATCGCGTGTCAGCGAGATCGAGAGATCGTTGAATGCCCCTTTCATGTTGAATGCCGGCCCCAGAATGTCGCGGCTCATCCACAGCACACCGAAGCGGCGGTTGTCCGGGAAAATTTCCGATGGCCGGATTTCATAGATATATTCCGGCGAAAGAGCAATGCCGACGATGTGCAGCTGCTCCCATCTCCCGTTCATCACCGCCTGCAGCGTGTCTCCCACACGCAGCCGATTGGCGCCGGCGAACGCCTCGCTGATCAGCACTTCGCCGTCACGGCCTGGCTCGATGTACCGGCCTTCCCGCAGGAACAGATCGTTCAGCATGGGGCTGCGCCGTTCGGGAATGGAAATGAGACGGCCGGTCGCCGGTTCGTCGAGCCCGGGCACATCCAGAATGACGTCCGTCACCACTCGCGTCTGAACCGCGGCGACGCCCGGAATCGCCGCCAGCGAAGGGACAAGGCTCTCCGGCGCGCGCTTAACATGCGCGAAGACATCGCCGAATCGCTGCTCCGAATAGTAGCTGGATCGGGCGTCCTCGAGCGAGACATAGGCGGACCGCATGCACACATACGTCGCAATGCCGCACATCAACACCAGCGTGACGGCAAGTATTTGCCCGCGCAGGTGAATCAGGTCGCGCAGCAGCTTCCGTTGCAGTGAGCTCATGGGCTACCCGCTGCGGAGCGTGCACGCGCCTCGCCACGGCAATGCATTAACTCGCGCATCACCACGCCAGTTCAGACGGGGAAATGCGCCGGGCATTTTTCTGAATCCCGGCGATCACGCCGCTGCTGACGCGCACCACGCGGTCGCCCATCCCGGCGATTGCTTCATTGTGGGTAATGATGGCGACGATGGTGCCGGTCTCGCGATTCACGCGGTCCAGCACGTCGAGCACGAGTTTGCCGGTGGCATAGTCGAGCGCGCCGGTCGGTTCGTCGCAAAGCAGCACATCCGGCCGCTTCGCCACCGCACGGGCAATGGCCACTCGCTGTTGCTCACCACCCGAGAGCTGCGCTGGGAAGTGATGCATGCGTTCACGGAGGCCGACGAGCCCGAGCGCATCGGCCGGCTTCATCGGCCGAACCGCGATGTCGGTTACCAGAGCCACATTCTCGAGCGCGGTCAAACTCGGGATCAGGTTGTAGAACTGAAATACGAAACCCACATGCTCGCGGCGGAATCGCGTCAGCGCAGCATCGCCGGCGGCGGTGAGATTGTGGTCCAGGTAGTGCACCTCGCCGCTGGTCGGCGTATCCAGCCCACCCAGAATGTTCAGAAGAGTCGACTTGCCGCTTCCGGAAGGGCCAAGCACCACCACGAACTCTCCTGTGTAGAGATCCAGGTCGACGCCGCGCAGGGCATGCACCTCTACGTCGCCCATCCGGTAGACCTTCGTGACGCCTCGCATCTGGAATACCGCCTCGCCCGCCGGCGCCACAACCGGAGCGCTCATCGTCTGTCTGGCTGACCTCTCGCAGCCATATCGACTGCAATTTGCGCGCCCGCGGAAATCCCAATCCCGAAGACCAGGCACCCCTTCCAATGCGCGTTTTCACGCGGTGCGATGGGTGCGGCAGCGCAGCAGACACACAGCCCCGGAATTCGCGGCGGCGCCGATTAGTTGGATTCGAGCGGTTGCGTTTGCTCCGGCCCCACCTGCACCTTATCGCGCGATTGCTGCCGCTTCGCGATTTCCTCATCGGTCAAACGCGCATCGTAGATGGATCTCGGTTCAATCGAACGGGCGATCAGCGTCGCAAAGAACACGCCGATCAGCATCGGGAGAATGACCGTGCGGTCTTGTCCGGTCATTTCCATCAGCAGCACCACGGTCGAGATTGGCCCCTGCGTGGTTGCCGCCAGAACGCCGCTCGCGCCGACGAACGCGATCAAACCATGCGGAATTCCCGGAACGAACGCCGACGCTGCGTACGCAATCACCGTCCCCAGCAGAGCGCCGCAGGTGAGAGATGGCGTGAAGAGCCCGCCCGGAACGCCGGTGCCGACGCATGTCAGAATCGCCGCCGGCTTGAGGAACAGAAGCGGCAGCGCAAGAGTCACCGCGGGAATGCCGGTGAACAGCAGTTGCGAAATGTCCCTGCCATTTCCCAGCAGCTGTGGAAAGCGCGTGGCAGTGACACCAAGGATAGTGAGTCCGATCACGGGAGCCACGATGCGCCACCATCCCTTCGGCTTGTTGCGCTCCGCCCGCGTTACCAGGCGAACGTAGCCGACGGAAAACAACCCCGCCAGGATGCCGCAAACAGCGCACACCACCAGCGCTCCGGCCGAAGCGGTATACGCAGGAAAGTGGTACGTCGGCTGGTCGGGAAGAACTGTCCACGCAACAGCTGCCGCGACGCCCGAGCAGAATAACGCGGGCAAAATATATCGCAGCGCCAGCGCGCCGCGCAGCACTTCCAGCGCGAAGAGCGCGCCGCCCAGCGGAACTCCGTAGGCCGCCGCCATTCCCGCTCCCGCTCCGCAGGCGACCAGCAGCCGCCGCTGCTCGTCGGAGAGTTCCGTCCAGTCCGAAAACCAATTCGCGAACACCGCGCCTGCCTGCTTCGGCGCGCCTTCGCGTCCGAGCGAAGCGCCCAGCCCGACCACCAGAATCGAAAGCACCGCGCTGCCCAGCGTTCGAACCGCGGGCATCCTGCCGGCATAGAACCAGATTGCGGCGGTCGTGTCGATGCCGTTTGCCGATGAAAGTCTTCGCAGAATGATCTGCCCGGCTCCGGTCACCGCTCCCGCTATACAAAGCACGAGCACGCAGTGCCAGGCCGATACGCTCTCGGCGGAACGCAGGATGTTCGTTCCCGAGCCACGCCACGCGAAAGCCTGCACGGCTTCGAGGAGTTTCGTCAAACCTGCGGCGGCGAGCCCGGCACCCGCGCCGATTCCCAGAACCGCAGTCCAGAATCGTGCCGCGCTCGGATGCCGCAGGGTCGAGGGGATGGTGCTGCCGGAAGGTGTCATCAACAGATCCGCCCGACTGCGGCGCTCCACCCTCATCGTAACGGGCGGCGGCCTCGCCTAACCCTGCATTGCCGGGGCTGACACTTCCTTGCCGTTCACGATAACGTGATCGAACCTGAGATTGTTGATGCCGGACGCCGTCAGTTTGTCTCTGGTCAGCGTCACATCAATGTCTTTGAAAGTGATATCGCTGATCTCCGTCTGGCCCGGATTCGGCTGAATCGTTCCGAATGACCCAAAGCGTCCCTTCACTCCGGTCATCGTCACATTGCGAACCACGGACTTCGGCGGAGCTTCTCCCTGAAGATTCACGTATTGAGACCACGGCCGGCAGGAAACGATGGTGCCGCCGTCGTAATCGAGAGTGATGTCGCGGAAGTGAATATCTTCGTAATGCTGGGGCGTGTCCGGCCGCAGCTTCAGCACTGCGATCGTGACGCCGCCGATCACTTTGCAGTTCTCCACAATCACGTCGCGGACAAGCGTCGCTTCGCTGCCCAGCGTCACGATTCCGTTCCCGCGCTTGAACGTGCAATTGCGCACCCGGATGTGTTCCACAGGCGGGCTGTCTTTGTCTTCCGCTGCGTGAGGACCCTTCGAACCTTTGGCCGCGATGCAATCGTCCGTGACCGAAAAGAAGCAGCCGTCAACCGTGACGTTCTGGCAGCTATCCAGATCGATGCCGTCCGTGCTCGGCGCCTGCTTATAGTCGTCCGGCACCTGAAATCGCGCCTGCCGAACGGTGACGCCGTCACATTTATACAGATGAAGATTCCAGTACTGCGAATCTTTGAACGTAATGCCCTCGACAGTCACATCGTGCGAATTTTCGATGATCGCCATGCGTGCGCGCGGCACGCCAACGTTGGGAAAGTTCCTCGGATCGGGCGCCGCGGCGCGCAGCTTCCAGAAGAGATCCCAGATGGGACGGCCTGCGCCGTCGAGCGTTCCTTCACCGGTGATGCGCAGGCCGTCGCAGTTTTTCGCGTTGATCAGACCGGGATTGAACTTCTCTTCGAAATGCCCCTCGATCCGTGTGCGCTGCACCGGAAAGTTGCTCATGTCCGTGGAGCATTTCAGCACCGCATCTTTTTCCAGATGAAGATTGACCTTCGGCTTGAGGAACAGCGCGCCGCTCACGAAAATGCCTTGCGGTATAACGACCGTTCCTCCACCGCCG
>CAZPZE010000048.1:0-3613 GCA_964590625.1 uncultured Solibacteraceae bacterium | reverse complement strand
GGTTGACGAACAGCGTCCAGCCGTACTGCAGGCTGGCGAGCATGACGGTGGCGAGCGCGGAGAGCGCAAGCTGCGTCCAGCGATTTTTCCAGAGTGGGGGAGAATCCTCCGCCGGGATCACTACACTACTTTATGTGAAGTCAAACCGTGGCGGCGGTTTCGCGGGTGTTGCGCCAGAAATCTTTGGCGGCGAGGCCGAGCGTCATGAAGGCATCGAGACTGGAAGGCTTCGTGGTGTAAATGCAGGAACGGAATTCCTGCGCCCGGGCGGCATCGGCGGGTGAGATGGTGGAGCTGAGAAGCATGACGGGAACGTGATCGAATGCCCGGTTGGCGCGCAGCATTTCGACTACGGCTTTTCCATCGATGCGGGGAAGATTGAGATCGAGGAGAATCATCTCCGGGATCTCGCTGCCGGATGCGGCGGCTTTGCGGAAGGATGCGACGGCATCTTCGCCATCGCGGAAGACGGTCAGGTCACCAGGGAAGCCCGCTTCCCGCAGCGCCATGGACACGAGGTAAACGTCCGCCTCGTTGTCTTCCACCAGCACCACACGCGATGGCAGCATCATGCCACCCTGAGTTCCCTCTCTCCTCATCTATGCCCTCATTGTATCGGGAAATTTGATTATCCAGATATTTTACTGTCCTAATCCACACTATTACGCGGTACAGAATATTAAACTGGCTGAGCAGAAACGGGAAACGGCGCTGGCGTGACCACATCACAATCGGGAGAAGTGGATTCTTTCGACCTTTTGCCGTTGGGCCGCGTAGCAAAAGCAAAGACCGAATACACTGTGGGTGGAGCGTTTCCTTGCGCGGCTTTGAATCGAAATACTGGGCGTGGTGGTACATCGCGATCGGGATCGGGTTTCTGCTGCTCGCGATTGTCAACACGATGCGAGGGGCGTCGCTGGCCGGAGTTGCGATTCGGGTGGTGATCGCGATCGGGTTCGAGATTCTGGGCTGGATTCAGTACCGCACGGGTCGCTGACGGGCACCGTTTCATCAGGCGCGCGGGCTGTCATATGATGAGGTTCAAATGACAGCCGCTTCCTTTACTCTCCGGATTGGTTTCTGTGCTTGTTTTGCGATGAGCGCGATGGCGCAACTGCCTGCGCCCGCGAAGGTGATCCCGCTTTATCCGGGAGTCGCGCCGGGTTCGGAAAATTGGCATTACGAAGAGCACGCGGCGGGCACGGCCGCGAAGCCGCAGGTGCAGAACGTCGTGAAGCCGGAGCTGCTGTACTATCCCGCGGATAAGGCGACGGCGGTGGGGACGGCGATCATCGTTGCGCCTGGCGGCGGCTGGCGAACGCTGATGATGTCCTACGAAGGCGTGGACGTGGCGAAGCGCTTCAACCAGATGGGCGTCGATGCGTTTGTGCTGAAGTACCGGCTGACGTACTCGGGCTCGGGCGAGAATCCGCAGGAGTATCAGAATGTGAAGGCGATGTCGGATGCGGATGGACAGCAGGCGGTGCGGCTGGTTCGCCAGCATGCGGCGGATTATGGGGTGCAGCCCAACCGGGTCGGGATGATTGGGTTCTCGGCGGGCGGCGGCGTGCTGCTGGGCGCGGTATACGGGCCGGCGGATGGGCGTCCCGATTTTGCGATCCCGATTTATGCGGCGACTGCGAGCTCGGCCATTCCTCCGGCGGGCGCGCCGCCGTTGTTCATCGCGGTGGCGTCGGATGACAAGGCAGTTGGATATCAGGGCTCGATCGATCTATTCGAAGCGTGGATGAAGGCCGGGCTGAAGGCGGAGCTGCATGTTTTTCAGATCGGCGCGCACGGGTTCGGGACGAAGGGCGGCGGCGCGGATCATTATCTGGATCGCGTAGAGGAGTGGATGAAGGTGAACGGCCTCCTGACGAAGGCCGCTCACTGATGCGCGCTATTTGATGCCGACGACCATGGAGTCAGGGCCGGCGAGGTGCTCGACGCGGGTTTCGCGGAAGCCGGCTTCTTTCATCCATCCGATGCAGTCGGCGCCAGTGTAATCGAACCCGCCGGGCGTTTCGATGAGCATGTTGAGACTCATCATGAGACCGAAGGCATTCATGGAGCGATCGTCGTCAATAATGGCGTCATAGGCGATGAAGGCGCCGCCTTCGGGAATCGCGTCGTACGCCTTGCGAATCAGCGCCTTCTTCTCATCGAGATTCCAGTCATGGAGGATGTGGCCCATCATGACGACGTCCGCCTGGGGAATCGCGTCTTTGAAGAAGTTGCCGGGCTGGAATCTGACGCGGCCGGAGAGGCCGAGGCTTTCGACGTATTCTTCGAAAATCGGCGCGACTTCAGGGAGGTCGAAGCCGGCGCCGGTCAGATGCGGATTGGCGAGCGCGACCTGGCTGATGAGATCGCCCTGGGCGGTGCCTGCGTCGACCGCGGTCTTGTATTTCGCCCACGGGAACTGGCGGGCAATGGCCATGTTGGCGCCGCGGCTGATGCCAGTCATGGCGCACAGGAACTGTTTCAGACGATCGGGATCGGCGTAAAGCTGCGCGAACATGTCGGGTCCACCGTGGCTGGCCTCATTCTGCAGCTGGCCGGTCCGCAGGGCTGCCGTCAGATGGCCCCAGAAGCCGTATAGGCGATGGTTCGCCATTTCGAGGACGCCGCCGACGTAGGACGGCTTGTGGCGATCGAGGAAGAAATCGGTGGAAGGGGTGTTCGAGTAGACGCCATCCAGCCGGGTCAGAAAGCCGAGTGAAACGAGGGTATCGAGAAAATCGCGGGCCCCGCGCGGATGGAGGCCGAGGCGCCCGGTGAGCGATTCGAGATTCTGCGGCTGTTTAGCCAGTTCGGTGAAGACGCCGATCTCGATGGCGCTGAGAAGCGTTTTGGAGGCCCAGAATGCAAGGCCCGTTTGCATGATGTGCTCCAGCTGAGGAGCGGGTTGCGGTGAGCTCACGATGGTTCCTTTGATGAATGCTGAATGCGATTAATCGATGTTACGCGGCAGCGCACCTGCCGCAGTGGGACTGACTTTGCGCTGTTTGGTGAGTTCCCAGTCCTGGACGATATTTTCCGGAAACGTCTTCATCTGCGCTTCGACCTTCGCCATCATCTGGCTGACGATATCAGGATGCATGTCGGCGACGTCATAGCTTTCGTCGGGATCTTTATCGAGATCGTACAGTTCCGGGTTCGGGAGCAGCAGATTTTTGTTGCCGGCGGCCGGCGCGGGGCTGAAGCCGCGATGGTTGTAGCGTGAGACGTGCATCTTCCATTGCTTCCAGCGGGCGCACTGGAGATGGTTGTCATCGAAATAAAGGAGCGGCTCGCGATCGAGCTGAGTCACGGCGCCAGTGAAGAGCGGAAACGCGTCGAGGCCATCGAGCGGCTTTGCCGGGGGATTGGCGCCGCAGAGTTTCGTGACGGTAGGGACCACGTCCAGCATGGAGCCGACGGCGTTCGAGACCCGGCCTTTCGGAATGCGGCCGGGCATCCAGGCGATGAAGGGCTCGCGGACGCCGCCTTCCCAGGTTTCACCTTTGCGGCCGCGCAGTTTGCCGGGGCTTCCCTGATACCAGGGGCCGTTATCGCTCGAAAACATCACGAGCGTGTTCGATGCGACGCCGGCGGATTGCAGCGTGCTCAT
>CAZPZE010000047.1:0-12261 GCA_964590625.1 uncultured Solibacteraceae bacterium | reverse complement strand
AGCCGATCGAGCACGATGCCGGGCTGCACACGCGCGATCTTTGCGCCCGGATTGAGATCGATGATCTGATTCAGGTGCTTTGTGAAATCGAGCACCACTGCCACGTTGCAGCACTGCCCCGCGAGACTCGTCCCGCCGCCGCGAGCCAGCAGGGGCGCGCCGAATCGGCGGCACTGTTCCACCGTCGCGATGACATCGTCAACGGACTTCGGAATGACAACTCCGATCGGCACCTGCCGATAATTGGAAGCGTCCGTCGCATAAAGAGCACGGCTGCCGTCATCGAAGCGCACCTCGCCTTCGATTCGCTTTGCGAGCTCGATACTGAGCTCTCGCGCTTCCGCATTCGGATAGGCGGCGCCGCGCGAGTGCGCCCAGGTGATCTGAGATTCATGCAGCAGTGTGGCCATAAGCGCGGTACTTTTCCATGTCTGGCAATTTGCATTCCAGGCCGAAACCGGGGCGGGATGAATCGGGGCAGAGCATTCCCTGCGACGGCTTCAACGCGCCATCGAACAACATCTGTTCGATGCGGTAGTGGTCGAAAAAATACTCGACATTGATTGCGGCCGGAAGCGCGCACGCGGCATGGGCGTGCAGCGAAGGCGCTGTGTGCGCCGAGAAGGGCGTCGCGAATGCCGCACTCAGGTTCCCCGCGGCGAGAAATCCGGTGATGCCCGCGCAGCGCGTGGCGTCCGCCTGCAAAACATCCACGGCATGAGCTTCGAGCATGCGCCGGAAATAAAAGGAGTCGTAGCCGTATTCGCCGGCTGAGATTCGCATGCCGGGCGGCGCATTCTCGCGCACCAGCCGCAGCCCATCGAGATCGTCCGATGACACCGGCTCCTCGAACCAGGTCACGCCCGACTCTTCGAACAGGACGGCTTTCGAGAGCGCCTGTTTGCGATCGTAGGCGCCGTTCGCGTCAACAAACAGCTGGGCAGTGCCACCGATCGCTTCACGCGCGCGGCGCACGCGATTCACATCCGCCTGGGGATCCGCCCCGATCTTCATCTTCACCGCGCCGAGTCCAGCTTCGACCCAGCCGCTCAACTGCCGCCGTAGCTGCGCTTCGGAATACGATGTGAATCCGCCGCTCCCATACGCTGCGATCGATGGATGCGCTCGCCCCAAAAGATCCGCGACGCTCACTCCGAGCAGCCTGGCCTTCAGATCCCACAGCGCGTTATCCACAGCGGAGATCGCCATGGAGCAGAGACCGGGACGCCCGAGATTGCGAATCGCGCGAACCATCCCGGACCAGAGCTCCGCAATATCGAAACAGGCGCCGCCGACTACGTGTCTTTTCAGATGAGCGTCAATGAGTGTGGCGGTCGCGATATCGGCGAACGAGTATCCAATTCCTGTCAAGCCTCCGCCGGCAGCCTGCACGAGCACCAGCGTCGTTTCGTTCCACTCGATCGTGCCGTCCGCTTCCGGCGATTCTGTTGGAATCGTATAGGCGGAAACATCCAGCCGTTCCACCCGCGGGGTAGAATCGCGTTCCACTATCCAGATCAATACGCAATCACCGCGCCATTCCCCAATTGAGGAAACCCCCACCCACGTGAGTAAAATGGCGCACGCCGAAATGCGCGCCATCGAAAACCCCGTTACAGTTCAGTCACTTCGCGGCCTCCGCGTGCAAAAGAAGTGGCCTGGCAGTTGCTTTTGTTTGGGATGGAATCGAACCATGCTCGAGACAACTCTGCCCATCGTCGCGGATTTGATCCGCGACGCCGCGCATCCCGTCACAGGTGCAAACACAGACTATGACCCTCTGCTGGAACTCGTCGGCAATGCGCGTTTTGTCTTGTTGGGCGAAGCTTCGCACGGCACGCATGAGTTCTACCGGGAACGCGCGCGGATCACCCAGCGGCTGATTCGTGAGAAGGGCTTCGGCGCCATCGCTGTGGAAGCCGATTGGCCGGACGCGTGGCGCGTGAATCGCTATGTGCAGGGCCGCAGCGCGGATCGCGACGCCGCCGAAGCGCTGGGCGGCTTCCGCCGCTTCCCCGCATGGATGTGGAGGAATGCGGACATCCTCGATTTCGTCGGATGGCTTCACGAGCACAACGAAGCGCTCCCGCCCGAGGCTCCGCCCGTGGGGTTCTTCGGTCTCGATCTCTACAGCCTGCACGCGTCCATCGAAGCAGTGCTGGAGTATCTCGACAAAGTCGATCCCGATGGCGCCGCACGAGCCCGGCAACGCTATGCGTGCTTTGAGAATTTCGGTGAAGATCCCCAGACCTACGGCTGGGAAGCGGGACTCGGGCTGACGCGAAGCTGCGAGTCCGAGGTAGTCGCCCAGCTCGTGGAGCTGCAGCGCCGCGCAGCCGACTACGCTCGCCGAGACGGACGGCTCGCCGAAGACGACTTCTTCTTCGCGCAGCAGAATGCACGTCTGATCAAGAACGCCGAGCTCTATTACCGGACTATGTTCCGCGGCCAGGTCGCCTCCTGGAACCTTCGCGACGAACACATGACGGACACGCTCGACGCGCTGGCCGGTCACTTCGCCCAGCGCCATCGAAAAGTCAAAGTTGTAGTTTGGGCGCACAACTCGCACCTGGGCGACGCGCGCGCCACTGAGATGGGGCGTACCGGCGAATGGAATGTTGGTCAATTAATGCGCGAGCGCCACGGCCGCGAATGCGTGTCGATCGGCTTCACCACCTGGGCGGGCACCGTCACGGCGGCCTCCAACTGGGATGGCCCGGCGGAGCGGAAGAAGGTCACTCCGGCGATGTCTGGCAGTTGCGAAGCGCTGTTTCACGAACTCGGAATCGGAAACTTCCTGCTGACTCTGCCGCGCGGCTCGCACGCCGCCAACGGACTTCGCGACCCACTGCTCGAGCGCGCCATCGGCGTGATCTACCGTCCTCAGACCGAATTTGCCAGCCACTATTTTGAGGCGCGTCTTGCCGATCAGTTCGACGCCGTCATCCACTTCGACCACACACGCGCGGTTGAGCCGCTCGAACTGACCGCCGAGTGGAGCGGCGAGCCGGCTGAAACCTTTCCATCCGGGATCTGACGCATGGTGAACGAAGAAATCGCCCGCCTCTTCGAACGTATGGCGCGCGTCCTCGCTTTCAAGGGCCGCGACCGTTTCCGCATCATGGCCTATGAGCGGGCCGCCGTTTCCATTCGGGATCTCGAGGAAGATGTCGCCTCCATCGCCGCCGCGGGACAGCTGGAAGAAATTCCCGGCGTCGGCAAAGACCTCTCGAAAATGATCGAAGAGTACATCCGGAAGGGTGTCATGAGCCGGTATGAGCGTGAGTGCCGCGGCATTCCGCAGGAACTGATCGATCTGATGAGCATCCCGGGGCTCGGCCCGAGGACACTGGCGCTTCTGCACCAGAAGGCACAGGTCAACGATTTCGAGAGCCTCAAGCGTTGTCTCGACAGTGAATCCCTCGTGAAACTGCACGGTTTTGGCGCGCGGAGAATTGAGAACATCAAGCGCGGCATCGAACTCTGGAACAGCAGCCGTCACCGGATGCTCATCGGTGTCGCGTACCCGCTGGCGGAAAATCTTCTGGGGCAGATCCGGCAGAACGAACTCGTCGACCGGGCGGAAGCCGCGGGATCGCTGCGCCGATGCAGGGAAGACATCGGCGACCTTGACATCCTGATCACTTCAAGAAACGGTCCCAAAGCTCTGCGGCAGTTGACGAAGCTGCCCATCGTGCGCAGGATTCTCGAAACAGGCGAGACGAAAGCCGCGGTCATCATCGAAGGCGGCGTCCATGTCGATATTCGCGCGGTCGACGCTTCGGCTTTCGGGGCGGCGATGCAGTACTTCACCGGATCGAAGCAGCACAACATCCACCTGCGGAGAATCGCGCACGAGCGCGGACTGAAATGCAATGAATATGGCCTGTTCCGTGGCGACCGGCGGATTGGCGGCGAGAACGAGGACGACATTTACGGCGCGCTCGGAATGCGCACGATGCCGCCTGAACTGCGCGAGGACCGCGGTGAGATCGAGGCGGCCATCGCCGACAAGCTGCCGAAGCTGGTCAATCTCGTGGATCTCTGCGGCGACCTTCACACCCATACCACGTGGTCTGACGGACGTTCGACCGTCGAAGAGATGGTCAATCATGCCGAAGAGCTTGGCTACGAATACATCGCCCTGACGGACCATTCTCCTTCCGAGCGCGTGGCCCACGGACTCGACCGCGCGCGTCTGGAAAAGAAAATCGAAGAGATCGAGCGGCTGCGAGCCACCAGAAAGAAGCGGCCTCCACACATTCTGATCGGCGCCGAAGTCGACATCCTTGATGGCGGCAAGCTGGATTACCCGGAAGACATCCTCGCGCGGCTCGACGTCGTCGTCGGCGGTCTCCATTCCGGTTTCAAACAATCGAGGAGCCATTGCACAGGCCGCCTTCTCGATGCAATCGCCAATCCGGCCCTCGACATTCTGGCCCACCCCACTTCGCGTCTGATCGGGTCGAGAGAACCGCTGGAGTTCGACTTCAATGTCATCGTCCGGGCCGCCGTGGGCGCGGGCGTCGCTCTCGAAATCAACGGATCGATGTACCGGCTCGATCTGAACGATGTGATGGCCAAGGCCGCCCAGGAAGCGGGCGCGCTGCTGGCCATCGGATCGGATGCGCACAGCACCGCTCAGATGGATCAGATTCGCTACGGCGTCTTTCAGGCGCGGCGCGGATGGGTGGAAGCGCGATCCGTGCTCAATACATGGCCATGGCCCGATCTGAGCAAGTGGCTCGATCGCACGCACGTCGCCAGAGTTCTCGAAAAGGCCGTATAGACCTCATGCCCTACTGGAATAACAACGAGTTACCCGCCGGCGTCCAGCGCCATTTGCCGGAACACGGGCAGGATATTTATCGCGAAGCATTCAACCACGCCTGGCAGCAATATTCCGCGGATCCGCGGCGCGAAGAAATCGCGCACCGGGTCGCATGGGCTGCCGTGAAACTCGTCTATGTCAAAACCGGCGACGACTGGGTGCCCCGGAGCCGCTCCAGATTCGCCATCAACGCCTGGCTGAACTGAACGGGGTAAGGGCGCGGAGCGCGCTCGAGAGCCAACAGCTCATCGGGCAAATGTTCCAGTTCCTTTCGCAGATATACGCGCGATTCCTCGAGCGACGGTGGATCCAGGATTCGTCCGCCTGCCATCACGGGCCGCAGCAGCGGAACGCCGGGCAGCATCTCGTCTCGGCAGCCGATCGTGTCGCGGCTGATCCTGGAGCCGTGCATTTCGCGGAAGACCTGCTTGCGTCCCGGATACACAGTCTTCTTCGCGGAGAGCTTGAACCGGCCTTTGCCGGCATACTCCACGAGCTTGTACGCCATGTCGAGCTCGGGTGCGTCCGCGCACACGGCCAGCTTCGTTCCAACGCCGAAAGCGTCGATCGGAGCGCCGCTCCTGACCAGGCGGTCGATGGCATATTCATCGAGCCCGCTCGAAGCAAAAATCTTCACATCGCGCAGGCCGGCCCTGTTGAGCATGCGCCGCGTCTCACGCGCCAGCGCTCCCAGATCGCCGGAATCGAGACGGACTCCGCTGACACGAAACCGGTCTCCCATATGCTTCTTCAGATCGATCACGAGTTGGACTCCGTGCAGTGTGTCGTACGTATCGACCAGAAGCGTTGTGTGTGGATAGAGCTCGGCGAACGCTCGTAACGCCCCCGCTTCGCTTTCGTGCGCCTGAATATAGCTGTGGGCCATCGTTCCGAACAGCGGAATTCCCGTCGCCTTTCCGGCGAGGACATTGGAAGTCCCGTGTCCGCCCGCGAGATAAGTGGCGCGCGCCACCGCCATCGCCGCGTCGTTTCCCGGCGCGCGGCGCGATCCGAAATCCACCACCGTGCGTCCCCGCGCCGCCATCACCACCCTCGCCGCTTTGGTCAGCGCAAGGCTCTGGAAATGGCAGAAGTTCACCAGCGCCGTTTCCACGAGTTGCGCTTCCACCATCGGGGCACTCACTTCGAGCAGCGGTTCGTTGGGAAAGACCGGTGTTCCTTCTGGAACGGCGAATACGTCACCCGTGAAGCGCAGATCGCGCAGGGATGCGACGAATGAATCCCGGTATTCCGCTTCGCCGTGAATCCAATCCAGTTCCTCCTCGCTGAAGCGGAAGCCCGCGAGAAAATGCAGTGCGTCGTGCAGCCCGCCGGCCAGCAGGAAATTCCGTCCTTCCGGCAGCTTTCGATAGACCAGATCGAACACAGCCGTCTGATGCATGCCCTCAACCATGTAGGCCTGCGCCATGTTGAGTTCGTAGAGATCGGTGAAGAGCGCTTCCGTCATGATGCAGTCCGCCGCGAAAGGTAGCCGACCAGCTGGTCCATCGTTGTCAGCTTGCCGTAATCCGCCTCCGGAATTTCCACGCCAATGCTGTCGTGCAGGCCGATCAGGAAGTGCAGAAAATCGAAGGAATCGATATCGAGCGCTTCCCGCAGATTTACGCCTCCCGCGACCTCCGCGGGATTCGCCTCCGGCGCAATCCTCTTCAGTCCGGCCCAGATCGCGTCTTTGATTGCGACTTGTGTCATACGCGCTCCATCACAGCTTCTCCGGCTCCTGCAGGATTCTGTTGAGCACGGTCAGGAATTGCGCGCCGCGCCGTCCGTCTGTCGCGCGATGGTCTCCGGCGATCGTCGCCGTCAGCACCGGCCGGATCCCCAGCATCCCGTCCTCCGCCCACGGCGCATCGCTGATCCTGCCGAATCCCACCAGCGCCACCTGCGGCGGATAAATCACTCCGTACACCGTCTCGACCCCCAGATCTCCCAGATGTGTGATCGTGATCGTGGCGTCCGTGAGCTCGGAGCCGCGCAGCCGTGCGCTGCGCGCGCGCGTGATCAGGTCCGTCATGGCCTGCATCAGCTCATCGAGAGTTTTCGCGTCGCAGTCATGAATAGCCGGAACCACCAGCCCGCCCTGCCGCAGTGCGATCGCAACTCCGATGTGAATCGATTCCTGCGGCTCGTGCCGGTCGTTCTGCCAGAATCCGTTCAGCTCCGGCACTTCCGTCAATGCCATCGCGACCGCTTTGATCAGCACGACGGCCATGAGCAGCCGGTCGTGGATGCTGCGCTTCTGGTTCTCCGCCTCGAGGAAATGCGTCGCGCGAGTCATGTCGATTCGCGTTTCGAGGTAGTAATGAGGAATCTCGCGATTCGAGCGAGCCATCGCCAGCGCGATTGCCCGCCGCATCCCCGCATGCAGGTCGACTGGTTTTTCCGGGGCGGGCCGAACGGCCGGCGGCTTTTCGAGGACAGGGGCGGGGGCAACTTCCGGCGCCGGTTTCTTCTGCGCCTGTGCGGCTTTCTCAACGTCCTCCCTGGTAATCACCCCATGCTGACCGGTGCCGTGGACAGACTTCAGATCCACCCCAAGATCCTTCGCAATTCGCCGCGCCAGCGGTGACGCGTGGATGTATACGGCCTCCGCCGCGACTGGAACCGGCGCGATTGGCGCAGCCGGCGCCGCCACGGGCGGAGCCGCGGCTGCCTCGCCATCACCGCGGAACACAGCGATGACCGCGCCCACCGGCAGCGTCTGCCCGGGTTGGCCGACGATGCGATCGAGGATTCCGTCCTCCCAAACCTCCACATCCACATCCGCCTTTTCGGTCCGGATCACGCCCACGATGTCTCCGCGCCGCACATGGTCGCCAGGCTTGATGTTCCATGCGATGACCTGGCCTTCCTGCATGTCCGCACCGAGGCTCGGCATCCGGTATTCAAACATGGGCGTGGACGACTCCTTCAACCGCGCTGATCACCCTATCCACATTCGGCAGCGCCGCGTCCTCCAGATGCTTCGGATAGGGCGTCGGCACCTCCGCGCTGCAGACGCGCTGCACGGGCGCGTCCAGCTCGTACAGCGCTTTTTCCTGTATGCGGGCGATGATCTCCGCGGAGAGGCTGCCGCTGCGCCATCCTTCATCCACCACGACCGCCCGATGCGTGCGCGCGATCGATTCGAGATACGTGGTGTCATCGAGCGGCCGCAGCGTGCGCAGGTCGATCACCTCGCATTCGATCCCTTTCGCCGCGAGCGTTTCCGCCGCGCTCAGCGCCGTCCAGAGCGTCCCGCCGTATCCGATGAGCGTGACGTCTCGGCCAGGCCGCCGGATGCGCGCGCGATCGATATCCACCGCTCCCGCATCGTCCGCCAATTCGCCCTTCTTGTTGTAAAGCGCCGCATGCTCGAAGATCAGAACCGGATCGGGATCTTCGAGCGCAGTCCACAGCATTCCGCGCGCGTCTTCATGCGTCGCCGGCGCGAGGATCCGGATTCCCGGAATATGCGCATACCAGCCTTCCAGGCTGTGCGAATGCTGCGCGGCAACCTGACGTCCACCGCCCGTCGTCATCCGGATCACGACCGGAACGTTGAATTGTCCGCCTGTCATGTGCAGCAGAGTTGCCGCATTGTTCATGATCTGATCGAGCGCGAGCAGGCTGAAGTTCACCGTCATGATTTCGACGATCGGCCTCATCCCCGCCATCGCCGCTCCAATTCCGGCCCCGACGAATGCGGATTCCGACATCGGCGTATCGCGAATGCGATCCGGCCCGAACTCCTCGAGCAATCCCTTGCTGACCGCGAAACACCCGCCGTAGCGCCCCACATCCTCCCCCATCAGGAACACGCGCTCGTCGCGCTTCATCGCCTCGCGGATTGCCTCCCGCACCGCGTCACGATAAGTCACTGTGCTCATCGGGGCGTCCTCTCGCTGTAGACGAAGCGTTCGAGATCACTCACGGGTTCGAATGTGCCCGCTTCCGCGAACGCAACGGCATCCTGAAGTTCCGCCGCAATCTCCTGTTCGATCGCCGCGGAATCGCCCTCCGCAAGCTCACCCGCCGCTTTCAGTTTTTCGGCAAGCGCACCAATGGGATCGCGTTTCTTCCACTCGTTCACCTCCGCCTCACCGCGGTAAAGCTCGGGATCATACATCGAATGCGCGCGAAACCGGTAGGTTCGGCATTCGAGAAAAGCCGGGCCCTTGCCGGCGCGAATCGCATCCGCGGCGCGCGCCGTCGCGCTCTCCACCGCCGCCACATCCATTCCGTCGACAGCCTCGGACTGCAATCCGTACGCCGCCGCCTTCTTCGCAATATCGGTTTCCGCCTGCGCGAGATCGAGCCGCGTCCCCATTGCATAGAGATTGTTCTCGCAGATGAACAGCACCGGAAGCTTCCACAGCGCGGCCAGATTCAGGCATTCGTGGAACTCGCCCTCAGCCACAGCGCCATCGCCGAAGAAACACGCTGTCACGTGCGGTTGCGAACGCATGCGATCCGCCAGCGCGAGCCCCACACTGATCGGCAATCCGCCGCCGACGATCGCGTTTCCTCCATAAAACCGCGTCTTCGCGTCGAACAAATGCATCGACCCGCCACGCCCGCGGCAGCAGCCCTCCACCTTTCCATACATCTCCGCCAGAATCGATCGTGCGGACATCCCGCGCGCCAGCGCATGCCCGTGCTCCCGGTACGTCGATACAACCGCATCTTCCGGATGGAGCGCTTCCATCACGCCGACCGCGACTGCCTCCTCCCCCACGTATAAATGAAGAAAGCCGCGGATCTTCGTTGCGCTGTAAAGTTCCGCGCACTTCTCTTCAAACCGGCGAATCCGCATCATCTGCCGCAGCAGATGAATCGAATGATCGCGGGCCGCGGTCACAGGCGCCTGAGTTTCGGTTTGCGCAGTCATGCGGCAGGCTCCAGCGTGGAAAGGTCGCCTTCCGGCAGGCCCATCTCTCTCATCTTCAGCAGGCGGCGGAGAATCTTGCCGCTGCGCGTGCGCGGCAGGCTCGGCCTGAATTCCAGCTCCTTGGGCGCGACCACCGAACCCAGCTTCTT
The DNA here is from genome assembly GCA_964590625.1 of uncultured Solibacteraceae bacterium. Lineage (GTDB taxonomy): Bacteria > Acidobacteriota > Terriglobia > Bryobacterales > Bryobacteraceae > BOG-234. Next base: position 2,390 of record CAZPZE010000047.1, on the reverse strand, counting down.
CCGCGCGAACCCAATCAACTCCAGCCGCAGCTCCTCGCTCGGCTCATTGCCCGGCTTGAGCGCGATGAACGCCTTCACGATTTCCCCAATCGTCGGATCCGGCTTCCCGATCACCGCCGCTTCCGCCACCGCGGCGTGTTCGAGCAGCACGCTCTCCACCTCAAACGGACCCACCATGTGCCCCGCCGTCTTGATGATGTCGTCCGCGCGTCCGATGAACGTGAAATATCCGTCGGCATCGCGGCTCGCGAGATCGCCCGTGATGTACCAGCCGCTCTGGAAGCATTTCGCATCGCGCGCTTCGTCGTGCAGGTAGCCGCGAAACATCGAGGGCCATCCCGGTTTCAACGCCAGCTCGCCCGCCGCGCCGGGCTCCGTGATCTCCTCTACGTGGCTGTCGTCGATACGCCTCACCACCGCCGCCTCCACTCCAGGCAGCGCACGCCCCATCGACCCCGGCCGGATCTCCATCGATCGGAAATTCGCGATCATGATTCCCCCGGTTTCCGTCTGCCACCAGTTGTCGTGGATCGGCAGTCCAAGCGCCTGCTGCCCCCACACCACGGCGGCCGGATTCAGCGGCTCGCCCACACTCGCAATCAGACGCAGCGCTCGCAGATCGTATTTCGTTCGCGGTTCACCCGGCAACCGCATCAGCATACGGAGTGCGGTGGGGGCGGTATACCAAACGGTAACCTTTTCGCGCTCGAGCGTGCGATACCAACGCTCCGCATCGAAATCGGCTTCATCCACGATGTTCGTCACGCCGATCGTGAGCGGCGCGATGATCCCGTATGATGTTCCTGTCACCCACCCTGGATCCGCGGTGCACCAGAAGATATCCCCCGGGCGCAGGTCGAGCACGTGCTTGCCGGTCATGTAGTGCATGACGACGGCGTTGTGCACGTGGATCGCGCCCTTCGGCGTTCCGGTAGTCCCGCTGGTGAAGTGCAGCAGCGCATGATCTTCCGGCTCCGTCCGCGCAATCGCAAATTCAGCGGAAGCTGCGCTCATCAGCTTGCTCAGCGAATGCACACCATTTGGCCCATCCTCGCCATCCACCAGCAGGACATGCTGCAGCGCCGGAAGCGACGCCCGCAGTTGCTCCACGGTCTTGCGATAGAGCCGGCTGGTCGTCACCAGCGCCTTCGCCTCGCCTCTGGAAAGCCGCTGCCGCAGCGGTTCCGGTCCGAACGCTGAAAACAATGGGCCGAAAACACCGCCATTTTTCAGCGTGCCGAGCGCTGCGATGTAAAGCTCCGGAATCCTCCCGCAGAACGCAACCGTGAGGTCGCCTTTCCGAAGCCCCAGCCCCGCCAGCACATTGGCGAATCGATTCGTCTGCTCCCGCAGATTTCCGTAGCTGAAATCGACCACCCGGTCATCCCGGCCGATCCACCGCAACGCCAGCCGATCGCGAAATGCCCCCTCCGCATGCCGGTCCACCGCCTCATACGCGATGTTGAGGCCGCCGCCCGGCAGTCCCGTCAATTCCGAACGAATCGCGTCCCAGGAGAAGCTCCGGCACTCATCCTCATAGCTGCGAAGATTCGGCGCCGCCGCCCCTTTGGCAATGCTTTTTCGGATCGGTTCCCATCCCATAATCGGCGCTCGCCCTGGTATCAGCATTCGGCATTCCGCGGATAAGCCCCATTTCCAGGCCATTTTGCGCCATTAAACCCATCCTCAGGCCCCGGCGGGAGTCAAATCGCGCTCTGTACGTGGACGCGGTATTGTTCCTGCGGCGCCGGCCCGCCGGTCGCGCGATTGCACTCCATCGAGACAAATGACACGCCGATCGGTCACCCCAGTCTTGTTCTCCATCGCCCTCGCGCCATCCCTCACGGGGCAGCAAACCGTCGTTTCGTTGCCGGCGCCAAAGAAGGATGGCGGAATGAGCGTCGAATCGGCGCTCGCGGCGCGGCGCTCCATTCGGACCTACACCCGGCAATCCCTCACCATCGCCGAAGTCGGCCAGTTGCTTTGGGCCGCGCAGGGCGTCACGTCTTCTGACGGCAAACGCACCGCGCCGTCCGCCATGCACCGCTACCCCCTGGAGATTGCCGTCGTCGTCCGGAATGTGGAAGGCCTCACCGGCGGCGCGTACCGCTACCTGCCGGCGAAACACGCGCTCGAACTGCTCACGCCCGCCGGCTCTGGAAACGACATCCTCGCGCCTGCCGCCTCACAGCCACAGGTCACCGCCGCCCCCGCGGTCTTTGTGATCGCCGCGGTTTACGAGCGCATGGGCGCGGGCGCCAAAAACCGCACCTGGACCGACTACGAAGCCGGCCTCGCCAGCGAAAATCTGCTGCTCGAAGCCGTGTCACTCCACCTCGGCGCCGTCGTCACCGGCGGCATCGACCTCGAGCAGGTGAAGAAGGCGGTGA
>CAZPZE010000046.1:0-5423 GCA_964590625.1 uncultured Solibacteraceae bacterium | reverse complement strand
GGCGGCGCGCAATCAGGGGCTCTCTCCTGAAGCCGTGCGCGAACAATTCTCGCGGCTTGGCAATACGCCCTATGAACTTGGGGATGTGACGCTGCAGGCGGAAGGCGCGCCGTTCGTTCCGTCGTCCGTTCTGAATTCGATGAGGCGGCAGGCGGTGGAGCAATTGCAGTCGGCGCAAACCGCGTCGCGGGAAACGCATATGCAGTCTCCGTCAGACGTGCTCGGAAGATTGCTTCGGGAAGCGCAGCATGAGACGAAGGACGCGCCGCGGGAACTGCATCTTCTCGTTCGGACGCCGGAGCAACTGGAAGCGGCCCTCGGGCTCGCGCCCGCAAGCATCACGCTCGATTACCTTGATCTTTACGGATTGCGGCCGTCTGTCGAACGCGTTCGTTCGTCCGGAATTGCGGTTCGCGTCGCGAGCCCGCGCGTCCTGAAGCCAGGCGAAGCCCGCATCGTGAACTTCCTCCGCAGCTTCGAGTGTCCGATCGTTGTCCGCGCGAGCGGCATTCTGCATTCGCTCGCCGATCGCGAAATGATCGGCGACTTCAGCCTGAATGCCGCGAATTCGATCGCCGCCGCCGAATATTTCCGCCGCGGCGTTTCGCGCCTCACTCCGACGCACGATCTCAACGCTGCCCAGATCGCCGAACTCGCGCGGGCCTGCGGCGCAGATCGCTTCGAAGTCATCGCGTATCAGCACCTGCCGGTTTTCCACACCGAGCACTGCGTCTTCTGCCGTTTTCTCTCGACCGGCACCAGCTACAAAGATTGCGGCCGCCCCTGCGAAAAGCATCGCGTGGAACTGCGCGACGAATCCGGCCGCTCGCATCCCGTGCTGGCCGATGTCGGCTGCCGCAACACGGTATTCGGCGCCGAAGCCCAGGAAGCCAGCCAGCATCTGAAGAACTGGCTCGATGCCGGTATTCGCCATTTCCGCCTCGAATTCGCGCACGAAACCGCCGCGGAAGTGGAACTCGTGACGCGGGCATTTCAGGCGGCTATGGCCGGCGTGATGTCATTCGCCGAGCTCCAGCGCGAACTGAAAACTTCAGCGCCCGGTGGGATCACGCAGGGCAGCCTCTTCGTGGCGAAAGACTACCTTTCCCTGCCGATCCTGCAATAATCGGACCAATGCAGACGGCGAAACTGCGGGGCTATGGATTGGCGGTGCTGTGCGCTGCAGGCGCCCTGCTGCTCACGCACTCTCTGCGCAATCCGATCTTTCCGACCCCGCTCTTCTTTGCCGCCATTTCCATCACGACCTGGTACGGCGGTGGGCTGCCTGGCGCGCTCGTCGTCGCATTCGGAACTCTGGCGCTCGATTATTACTTCGTGCCTCCGGCCGGCAGCCTGACGCTTACCAAGCCGGAACTCCCGTACCTGCTCGATTTCCTGCTGCCCGCATCCCTCACTTGCTGGCTGGTGAAGAAACGGAAGATCGCGGAAACGTCCCTGATCCGGGCGCGCGACGAACTCGAAACGAAGGTGCAGGAACGCCAGGCGGAGCTTGCGCGCGTTTCCCGCGCCCTGACGATCGGTGAAATGGGCGTCTCAGTCGCTCACGAGGTCAACCAGCCTCTGATGGCAGTCGTGCTCAATGGCGATGCCTGCCTGCGATGGCTGGACGCCAATCCGCCGAATCTCGACGAAGCGCGCAAGGCCGTCAACCGCATGATCGAGGAAGGCACGCGGGCCGGTGAAATTGTTCGGCGTATTCGTGCGCTGTCGGGCAAGTCGGATAGTCAGAAGGCGCCTGTGGATCTGAATGCTCTGGTCACCGATGTGGCATCACTTCTGGATCGCGAGCTTGTGGGCAGTCAGGTGGAACTCCGCATGGAACTGGCGAAGGAGCTTCCCGCCGTGACGGGCGATCCGGTGCAGTTGCAGCAGGTCATCATCAATCTCGCGATGAACGCGATCGAGGCGATGCGTGGAGCGGGGAACGGAACACGAAACCTGTGGATCCGGACGCGCCGTTCCGATGCGCGCACCGCAACGATCGCCGTCGAAGATTCCGGCCCTGGAATTCCGGCGGGGGATCCTGAGCAATTGTTCACCGCGTTCTATACAACGAAGAAGGAAGGCCTCGGCATCGGTCTTTCGATCAGCCGCACGATTGTGGAAGCCCACGGGGGACGGCTCTCCGCCGCCAATTCAGAGCGCGGGGCAATATTTCAGATCGAATTGCCACAGAATACATGATGGAGCCGATTGTCTTTGTGGTGGATGACGACGCCGCGGCGCGTGCGTCGGTTGAAAGCCTGCTGCATTCGGTGGGGCTGCAGGTCCGGACATTCGATTCCGCCACGAAATTTCTGGAGCATGGCGCAGTGAATGCACCCTCGTGCCTGGTGCTCGACGTCCGGCTGCCGCGCATGAGCGGCATCGAACTGCAGCGCGAACTCGCGCTGCGCGGCGTTTCGATTCCGATTATCTTTATCACGGGTCACGGCGATATTCCGATGTCCGTCGAAGCGATGAAGGCCGGCGCAATGGAATTCCTGGTCAAGCCGTTTCGCGGTCAGGTGCTGCTCGATGCGATTCACAAAGCCATTGAGCGTGACCGCTCGGCCCGCGAGGAGCGAGCGCGCGCTGCGGAACTGCGGCGCCGGTTCGATTCGCTGACGCCCCGTGAGCGCGAAGTGATGAACGGCGTGATTGCCGGTAAGCTCAACAAGGAAATCGCGGCCGAGCTTGGCGCCGCTGAGCGGACGATCAAAGTGCATCGCGCGAATGTGATGCGCAAGGTGGGGGCGGAATCGCTGGCGGATCTGGTTCGAATGAGCGAAAAAGCGCTTCCCTAGCCGAAACATACTAGCTCGAAAGGGCATTCATCTGCCCCACGATACAGGTCGATTTTGACCCGCGATGCGCCCTATCGTGGAGAAAGATGCTTCGGAACAAAGCGGTACGCGCCTATCTTCTGCTCGTCGGATTGCCGCTGCTCCTCCTGCTCTTTGTTCTCAGGACCGGCAGCAGCCTCACCGCTCCAGCATGGACGGCGGCTCAGCAGAAAGCCGCGGTCGCAGCAGCGCCGGCGCCCATGAATCTGTTTCTTCTGGTGCTGCAGGTTGCTGTTGTGCTGGGCGTGTCGCGCATCGCTGGAATCCTGTTCAGGAAGATCGGCCAGCCGCAGGTGGTCGGCGAAATGGTAGCCGGGATTTTGCTGGGCCCATCGCTGTTGGGCTGGATGGCTCCCGAACTCTCAAAGTTCATCTTTCCGGCGGCGAGCCTGGGCTATCTGAATGCCCTGAGCCAGATCGGACTCGTGATTTTCATGTTCCTGGTGGGGATCGAACTCAATCCTCAGGAGCTGAAGAAAAACGGCGAGGCCGCCGTAGTGACCAGTCACGCGAGCATCGTGACGCCGTTCTGTCTGGGAAGCGCGCTGGCTGTGCTGCTTTATCCGAAACTTTCGCACCAGGGAGTCAGCTTCACGAGCTTCGCACTTTTTATGGGCTCGGCCATGAGCATCACGGCGTTCCCGGTTCTGGCGCGCATCCTGACCGAACGCAATCTGCTCGGGACGCGAATGGGAACGCTCTCAATCTCCTGTGCCGCGGTCGACGACGTCACCGGCTGGTGCATTCTGGCTTATATCGTGATTCTGGTCCGCGCGGAAAGCTCTTCCGCCTCGCTATGGGCCACGATTGGCGGGGTGATCGCCTACATCGCGGTAATGATGCTGGGCATCCGGCGGCTTCTGCCGCGGTTCGAATCTTCTCTGAAGAGACACGGACGCCTGACTGAGAACGCCCTGGCATTCATGATCACGCTGGCAATGCTTTCCGCGCTCACCACGGAGAAACTCGGCATCCATTCGCTGTTCGGCGCATTTTTCCTCGGCGCGATCATGCCGAAGAGCGCGGCGTTCACGCGCGCGGTGGGCGATAAGCTCGAATCCCTGACGGTGGTCGCGCTGTTGCCGCTGTTCTTCGCATTCAGCGGCCTCCGCACCAGTCTCGGCGCCGTCCAGGGCCAGTACTGGATTTACACGCTGCTGGTGATCGCCGTCGCGATACTCGGCAAGTTCGGCGGCTCCATGTTCGCGGCGCGGCTCTCGGGAATCTCCTGGCGCGATGCCTCCTCACTCGGAATTCTGATGAACACCCGCGGCCTGATGGAACTGATCGCGCTCAACATCGGTCTCGATATCGGCGTCATTTCGCAAACGATGTTCTCGATGATGGTCGTGATGGCGCTGGTCACTACTTTCATGACCTCACCACTGCTCGAGTGGATCTATCGGCCCGAGCCAGTTGCCGAAGATGTGGATTTCAAGGTGCCTCACAGAATCCCTGCCGATCAGCCAACGTAGCGATTAGCTCTCCGACGCGTACTGCGGGCGGTCGCTTCATTCCCGGTTGCAGTAAGCGCTGCCTGATCGGCCGTGTATGTGTAAAGGACTGCTACTTATCCGGGTTCGGAATGGCGAACTTGTACCCCACCCATGGTTCCGTCAGCAGGTAGCGCGGGCTGGACGGAATGGGTTCAATCTTCTTGCGCAGCTGATTGACGAATACCCGCAGATATTCCACTTCATCGCCGTAATCCGGTCCCCACACCATCTGCAGGAGCTTGCGGTGGGGAACTGGGCGGTTGGCGTGTTCCACGAGCAATCGCAGAAGATCGAATTCTTTCGGAGTCAGCCGAATAGTCTTGCCGTGCAGTATGACCCGGCGGACCGCGAAATCGATCACCAGCTCATCGGTAACGACGTTCTGATGCTCCGGATTCGCGGCAGCCGGATTTCTGCGCAGCGCCGCGCGAATCCGCGCAAGCAATTCCTGAATCCCGAAGGGCTTTGTGACATAGTCGTCTGCACCTGCGTCAAGCGCATGCACTTTGTCGCGCTCCGCATTGCGGACCGAAAGGACGACGATCGGAACCTCAGAGGTCTCGCGGATCGCGCGGCACGTTTCCAGTCCTCCGATTCCCGGCATGTTGAGGTCGAGCAGGATCAGATTCGCGGGCTGCCGGCGAAGGACGTTCAGCGCTTCCTCACCGGACTTCGCTTCGAGGACGAGATAACCAAGATCGGTCAGCGTGGCTTTCATGCTGCGCCGCAGCTGCGGCTCGTCGTCAACAACGAGGATGGTAGAGATATTCACGAATCAATTCATGGTACTGCGGCTCCTGGGCCAGCAGTTACGAAGTTTTGAGCAAAGTTTTACGGTTTTTTAATGCCCTCTCCACGACGATAGTTCTTCCATTCCCTATTCAGGAATTTGATTGAGGGCCACCTCCATTCAGTTCCTGTCTCGTTGCCACGTTCGCAACTCCCACGTCAGACGTTCGCATCACCGGCCGTAAGACCTTCGTGTCCCCGTGCGCGGCCACCAATACAAGACAAATTCAATCGGGAGAGTCCTTAGTGCGCAAATCTCAAGCCTTTCGTCGAAACGGGGCAGGACGGCGAG
>CAZPZE010000045.1:0-1884 GCA_964590625.1 uncultured Solibacteraceae bacterium | reverse complement strand
CTGACCGCAGGCCAGAGCCTGACGGTCAACCTTCGGCCCTGAAAGCCTACTTTTTCGCCTCTTTGGATTTGGCCTCTTCGAGGCGCTGCGTGATGCGCTTCAACTCGGCGGGATCGGAGTCCGACGGCGACGCCGTCTTCATTTCGCTGACGGAGAGTTCCCACTCCTGAGCGGCTTCCCGGAACTTGCCCTGCTTGAAGTAGACCTCGGCGAGATGGTCGTGCACCGTCGGGTCCTTTTTGATGTGGTCGAGCGCGTGCCGGAGTTCGTCGGCAGCCTGATCGAGACGGTTCTGACGGTAGTGAACCCAGCCGAGGCTGTCGAGATAAGCGCCGTTATCGGGCTCGAGATCCACGGCCTTCGAGATGAGCTGCTGGGCTTCGTCAAGCCGCACGTTGCGATCGGCCAGCATGTAGCCCAGATAGTTCAGCGCGCCGGCGTTGTCGGGATCGGTTTTCAAAACCGCGCGGAAGGCGGTCTCGGCCTGAACGTAATCCTTCTGGTGCTCGTAGAGAGCGCCGCGCATGAAGATGATGGCCTGCTTCTGCTGCTGATCCGTCGCCAGCATGTTGGCGGAATCGAGCGTGGCGAGCGCATCCTTGTAACGCTTGGCCTTTTCCTGCACTTCGGCGATATTGATCAGGATCTGCACATCCTTATCGGAGTTCGGCAGAGCGCGCAGTTCGGAGAGAGCCTTATCGTATTCGCCGAGCGTGGCGAGCAGAGAGGCGTGTTCGGCCTGAATGTCCTTATCGCCGCTGTACTTCTTCAGCGCGGCGTCGGCCGCGGCGCGGGCGCCCTTGAAATCCTTCGCTTCAGTGAGCGTCTCGATGACCTTGCCTTCATAGACGGTTGCGCTCTGCGGATCGAGATCGGCCATCTGGCGGTAGGAGGAAACCGCATCCGCGGTGCGGTCCGCGTCGCGCTGCATCGCCGCCAGAGTATTCAGCATGGAAATGCGCTCGGCGCGCTGCGTATCCGAGTAAACGGACTTCTGCGTTTCGAGCAGAATGCTTTCCACGGCTGTGATGCCGTCGGCCGTCTTGCCTTCGGAGTCCATCAGCTCGGCTTCAGCCATGCGCACACCGATGCTGTTCTCGATGGCCTTCGCCTTGTCGAGCATTTCGTGCGCCTTCGCGTAATTGCGTTTGGCGCCGTAGAGTTCGGAAAGCTCGATCAGGTCATTGACGTTTTTCGGCTCGGCGGCAGCGAGTTCGGTCCAGGCGGTAATGGCTTCATCGATGCGGCCAGCGTGCACCAGGTTTTCGCAGTAGTGCTTGCGCACCTGCAGACCGGCGGCGACGGGAAGGAGGCGCTTCCAGGTGTCCGCGGCCTTGCCGAAATTGCGGCTGTCTTCGTAAAGCTCGGCCAGAATCTGCAGAGTGTTGTTGTCGGCGTCTTCACCGGAAACCGGTTCGAGCAGCGCGATGGCGGAAGCGAAATCGCCGCGGCCCGCGTAGAGTTCAGCGAGGCCGACGAGCGCATCGTCATCGGTGGAATCGAGCGCGAGCACTGCCTTGAAAGCTTTCTCGGCGGCGGCGTCATTGCGCGCCACGCGATACAGGTGTGCGAGCGACGAGAGGCTCTCGGCATCCTTCGGATCAATGTCCGCCGCTTTCTGGTAGTGGTCGATCGCGTTCTTCAGAGCGGTTTCATCGACCTTGCCCTGCTCGGGATCGAGCTGGGCGGCGTACATGCGGGCGAGGATCTTGTGAGCGCCGGCGTCGTTCGGGTTCTGCTGGATGAGCTTGTTGGCGAGATCGACAGCTTTTTCCGCGTTGCCGGAGCGGAGATAGAATTCGGCGAGTGCCTCGCCCAACATGCTGTTGGTGGGATCGTGCGCGATCGACTTGTTGTAGAAATCGACAGCCTTGTTGACGTATT